>NZ_CP081121.1 GCF_025141935.1 Sulfitobacter sp. S190
CGCGGGGGCCACGCAGATGCGCGGCCTTTGGTCCTCAGAACCGCGTGCTTTCAAGATACGCGCGCGTATGCAGGGTGTCCTGCATCTTGTCCGATGACAGGTCCGGCTCGGCGGCCTCGACTGCCGTGCCTGTGGCCACCGCCGCCGCCGCCAAGGGCGCCGATGTCGCGGCCACTTTCAGAAAGTCGCGTCGGCTGCTGCCGTGCGTCTTGTCCGTCATGCCAAAGTCCTCCTCTGGCTGTTCCGACGCCGGTGAAAGCGCCGCTCGTTGTGCAGGCCTCAGCCCGCGCTCATCCGAAACGCTTCGACTTCGATATCCATGAACGTCCGGCCGACCGTGCCGACCGACGCATAGAAAACCGAATTCTTGGCTTCGAGATCCGAATAGAAATGCGCCGCCCAAGGGGCGATATGCGCATTGAAAAATGTCTTTGCTGTTCCACGGTCGCGGGCGGCCCAAATCGACCCACAATCATCGCGGCCATCATCTCCATCAGGCTGGCGATATTGTCCTCAGGCTCGAACACGTTGTCGGCGCGGCTCAGGCCGCGGGCCGTCATGTCGTCGCGCAGACGGGCAAGTGGTTTTTCATTCAGGAAACCGGTCAGGTAATAGCTGGCGTAGGGTAGCAATTCGCCACGGCCCAACCCGATGAACAAAGCTTCATACTCTCTTTTGACGGCTTTTTCCTTCGACAGCCTGGCTACCTTTGCCAGTGTCGCGACCGCCTGCCCCAGCTGGCTGTCATCACCACCCAGACCAGCCGTCTGGCTCAGCAGCATCTCGTCCGCAGGGCGGGCCAGAAGCGCGCCCAGAAAATTGTAGAGATCCGCACGCAGGCGGTCTTCTTCGGCGATCTGTGTTTGCAAGGCGGCGGTCATCCCTGTTGGTCCTCGAATTGAAATTGCATACGGTGCAACGGCGCTGCGGCCATGACGGGGCCGTCCTCTTCATCCGCCGCAGGTCGCACATAAACGGCGGTGGCTGCGGGCGTAGTCTCGGCCACGAGGACATCTTCTTCTATCACGGGCACGTCGTCTTCCAGATCTTCATCCGGCTCGACCGCCTGCGGCTCCTGAGCGTCGGCTTCGGCTTTGCGCGCGAGCTCCTTGATATGCTCCAGCATGCCCTTGCCCACCTGATAGGTTGTCTGCAGATTTTCGACGACCGTCGCGGCATCCGTGAAATCCTCGCCGTAATCCACCAGACCGTCGACATTCGCCAGCACAGGGTTCAATCGCCACAGCTTTCGCAGCGCGCGCGTCTTGATCCGGTTCGGCACAACGTCGGACATGAACACACTGAAATCGTCGCCCGCTTCCAGCGTATCCGGGTCAGGCAGTTTGAGATCTGCCAATATCTCCGCGTCGGTCTGCTCTGCTTCCTGGCGCGCAAGCGTTTCGGCATGCGCCTCCTGGGCATCGGCCTCGGCCTCCGCGGCGACGGCCGCGCGGCGCTTGTCCCAGAACCCGCTCATTGCATCCGCTCCTTGCGGGCCGGGGCCCGATAGACATCGGCGACCTGACGAATGCGCGCATCGCCAATGCCGTCTTCGCGCAGATCGACGCGCTTTTTATCACGCCGCCGCTTGATGAATACCTCGTCCTCGTGGAACTCCTCGACAAATCCGCGGACCCACGCCACGAGACCGGGCGGCATCGGCACCTTCTCCACGATCTCTTCGCCGCTGTCTGTATAATCTTGCGCCTCATACGGCGACGCGGTCACCAAAAGCACATCGAGCGCGCGTGCGGCAGGGCGCATGATGACATAGATCGAAGGCACCTTTGCGGTGAGCCCATGCAGATACGCTTCGGTTTCCGCCCCGTGCAGTTCAAGCGTGCAGGTGGCCGCGTGGTATTCGATCGCTTCGCCCTCGCGGCGCAGCTCGCGCCAATCCGCGTCCCCCGCTCCGGGCAGAACGGCACTGGCCGTCCAGGCGTGCTGCACCCAACGGGTCACTCCCGGCGTACGCCGCAGCACCACGCCAAGCGGCATCGCCTGATACATCTTCGGGTTATGGATCAAAACTGGAACTCCCTACGTCAACTCTGCGCCAACTCGCGCCATCGACAAAGCGAAATCTTGTAGACCGTGGCATACCGTCAGATCAGGGACAAATCGGGACAGCCCGTCACAGCCGGCGCCGCGTCGCGGACAAAATGTCTAATCCGAGCATAACGGTAGGTTTTTAAGCGGCCACAGGTGTACCGAATCATCGTGGCCAAAAGCGTTCGTCGACAGCGCTGAAGCCCCGCCGCGCCAGCCACGAAACCGCTTGTGAAGCGGTTTCATTCATGTCTACCTGCGGCGCGACCAGTGGTTTTTTCGTGCGCGGAAACCATCGCCGAGGGAGGGTGGATTATTTGTCTAAGCGATTGATAACATGTAGCTGTCTCGACACTCAGCGCATTGACGCACCGCGGTTGGCTGCCAGCACCGGACTGGAGGTCGCGGCCCCCTGCAACGCCTTGTGCACCACCAGATCGAAAGCGCAGTGGAGGCTCTTACCGACGGCGACGCAATATTTTGCTGCACCCAGGAAGCGGCCCGATTCGAAGCACTCGCAGCCGAGCTTGATCTGCCGGCACCACCGACGCTGGACCTGAGAGACCGGGCAGGCTGGACCGATGACACAGGGGATATACTACCCAAAATGTCCGCACTTGCCGCGGAGGCCTTGTTGCCCGCGGCCCCGCCAAAACCCTCGATGTGATTTCGGAAGGATTGTGTTTGATCGTGGGGCCTGCCGATGTCGCACTTGCCGCGGCAGAAACGCTGCATCCCCACCTTGGCGTGACCGTCCTGCTCGATGAATTTCCGGATGGGCATACGGTGCGGAGCTACGACATCGTTGTCGGAAAACTCCGCAAGGCGCAGGGCGCACTCGGACAATTCAACGGACCATCGATCGGTTACAGCTGGTCGAACCGGGTGGTCGTGGGGCATTCACGCTCACCGACCCGCGTGATGGGGGTGTGAGCCAGTGCGATATCCTGCTTGACCTGACCGGAGGAACGCCGCTTTTTCCTGCGCCCGACAAGCGCGAGGGTTATCTGAGGGCCGATCCGTCGTATCAGCCTGCGGTCGCGGCAGCGGTGATGGCCGCGTCGCATCTGGTCGGCACGTTTGAGCAACCACTCTACATCGCCACCGAGCCATTGTTGTGCGCGCACAGCCGCGCCGAGCAAACGGGTTGTACGCGCTGTCTTGATCTGTGCCCGACAGGTGCCATCACGCCCACAGGCGATCACGTGACGATTGATCCGATGGTATGTGCCGGTTGCGGCGCGTGCTGCCGCCCTGCCCCTCGGGCGCAATCAGCTATGACGCCCCCCCCGTTGATTTGACGTTCCGCAGGGTTCAGACCCTTGCCAAGGCCTTTCTGGATGCGGGTGGCGTGGCACCCCGGCTGCTGGTGACCGACGATCACGGTTCCGAAATGATCCGTCTTGCCGCGCGGTACGGTCGCGGATTGCCTGTGGATGTGATCCCGCTGGAGATGGCGGCGCTCAACGCGTTTGGCCATGCAGAGATCGTGGCCGCGCTCGCGGCTGGCTTTGTCGGTGTAAACATCCTTCCCGGCCAGCACACGGACCGTGATGCGCTCGCGGCCCAAATGGCTTTGGCCGAGGCGATAGCAGGACCGTCCAGAGTGTCGCTAATCGATACGTCCGATCCGGACGCGATGGCCGACGCTCTTTACGCCGCGGACCCCGTGGAAGGGATAAAAAATCCGGTGCGCCCGATGGGAACACGGCGCCAGATCACCCGGCAGGCTGCCCGCGCGCTGCATCCCGGGACCGATCACCTGCCTCTGCCCGGTGGCGCGCCCTATGGTGCGGTGGTCGTCGATCAAGACAGCTGTACCCTGTGTCTGTCGTGCGTCTCGCTCTGTCCCTCCGGCGCGCTTGGGGACAATTCCGACCGGCCGCAATTGCGCTTTCAGGAGGATGCCTGCCTGCAATGCGGCATCTGCGCCACCGTATGCCCGGAAGATGCGATTACCTATGAGCCGCGTCTTGATCTGACGGATGCAGCACTGCGCCAGAATGTCGTGCACGAAGAAGAGCCCTTTGCCTGTGTCGAATGCGGATCCCTGTTCGGCGTCAAATCAACCATCGACCGGATAACCGAAAAATTGACGGGTCACACGATGTTTGCCGACGAGGCCAAGCTGCGGATGATCCAGATGTGTGACGATTGCCGCGTGAACGCACAGTTCCATTCAGACGATAATCCGTTCGCGGGCAAGGAACGGCCCGGCCCCGCACGAGCGACGATTACCTTTCAAAGCGGCGCGATCACTGATGTTGCAAAGGCGCACCCAGATCGGCAGGAGCCATCTCCGCGACAAAGGCCATCATCGCCTCCAGATCGTCCAGCGTCATCTCAACGGGCACGATCGCGGGCGGCAGATCTTCGGCGAACGGGTCGGTTACATCCGCCACTTGCGTGAAGGCTGGATGCGGATTGAGGAAATAAAAACCAGCAAATCGTTGTTCCCAATCGGAAAACGCGCGCAGGACAAAGAAGCTGGGTGTCGATCCGATGTCATTCTTGCGCCCCGCCTCGTCAACCGCGTGACAGCGCCCGCATTTGGCCTGCGCGATTGCATAACCCGCGATAGCATCACCGTCGTAGCTGACCTGCGCCGCAGCCTTGGCGATCTTCTGAGGTGCGGTAAAGAGCGGTACACCCTCGGGCGCGAACGCCAAAATCGTACGCTGACCCACTTCGCCCGTCAGCCAATCGGCAAGCCGGTCTACGTCGGTGTCACCCACCGTCCGGATGTCCATATGCCACAGCTGTGCCGGTCCTTGGAACAATGGGGTCCCTTGCGCGCCCAGAAGGATATCGGCATCCGCGGGCGGAACCAGCGCCACGCTGATCTGGGTCTTGAGGGAAAATCGCGGCAGGGCATATTTCAGAACCCCAGTGTCCTGCAACTCCTGCGGCGCGTGCAAAGCGACGCGTTTGCCCTCGGCCAAAGCCGCTTGCGGCAAAGCCCGATCATCAGAATAAGAACGAAACGCACCATGCCTTTAGCCTAGTCCGGCACGAAGGCGCACGTCAAACCCCACACAGGAGCCCCTCATGAGCGACGAATTCAACATGTCCATGCGCAAGTTTCTCAAACAGGTCGGAGTAACCTCGCAACAAGCGATTGAAGACTCGATGCGCGACGCCGACACCGCCGGGAAAACTTTTACCGCGCGTGCGACGATCACGATTGACGGGCTTGATATGACGCATGAAGTGACCGGCGAAATAAAGGGTCAGGATTAAGCGGTGGCAAGCAGGGAAGACATTCAGGCGATCCTGAAATCGATCGCGGATCCGGTCAGCGACAGCGATATCATGGCGGCAGGCGTGGTGCGGGCGTTGAACGTGGACGATTCCGGCACGGTGCGCTTGTGATGGAAATCGCGCCGTCGGCGGCAGCCGCCTATGAGGCGGTGAAGACAGAGGCTGAGGCGCGGATCGGTGCGCTTGACGGCGTGGAAAAGGTCGCAATCGTGCTTACGGGCCATTCCGCCCAACCTGCACCGCCGCAACTGACCCCGCAAAAGAAAGCGGAACCGACCGGACCGCAGAAAATTCCGGGCATAGACCACATCATTGCCATCGCATCCGGCAAGGGCGGCGTGGGCAAATCGACCGTGTCGGCCAATCTGGCTTGCGCGCTTGCCGCGCAGGGCCGCCGGGTGGGGCTGCTGGATGCAGATGTCTACGGCCCGTCGCAGCCCCGCATGCTGGGTGTTTCCGGCCGCCCCTCCAGTCCGGATGGCAAGACAATCCTGCCGATGCGAAACCACGGTGTCACAATGATGTCGATTGGCCTGATGACCAATGAGGATCAGGCTGTCGTTGGCGCGGTCCGATGCTGATGGGCGCATTGCAGCAGATGATGACACAGGTCCAATGGGGCGCCTTGGATGTCCTGTTGGTCGATCTGCCGCCCGGCACGGGCGATGTTCAGATGACGCTTTCGCAAAAGGCGCAGGTCGACGGGTGCGATTGTCGTCTCTACGCCGCAGGATGTCGCCCTGCTCGACGCCCGCAAGGGGATCGACATGTTTCAAGCAGTTGCAGGTCCCAATCCTGGGCATGATCGAGAACATGAGCACCCACATCTGTTCCAGCTGTGGCCACGAGGAACATTGTTTCGGACACGGCGGTTGTCGCCGCAGAGGCCAAGAAAATAGGTGTGCCGCTGTTGGCCGAAGTGCCGCTGCATCTTGATATCCGGCTGGCCGCTGACGGGGGCGCGCCGATTGTGGTCAGCCAACCCGACAGCGCGCAGGCACAGGCTTTCCATGAAGTGGCCAAGGCGCTCGTGACGCAGGGTGTGGCATGACTGGACCGCTGGTCTTTCCGCCCTTGTTTCATGGCGAGCCGGTCAGCGAAGATGCGATGACGCAGGCCTGCATGAGAGCGACGCAAGGATGCGACGCGGGTCTTGTGGTCTATGCCCTCGGTGCCAATACCCTCGAGGCCGCCATTGTCTTCGCACCCGAAGTGCCGCTCTCCAAAGCGATTGCGATGCTGCCGATTTGCGGGATCGGCTTTCAAAACGCGCTCGGCGCTCTGGCGCCTGCCGGGAAGTGGCCGTGCACCTGCAATGGGACGGCACCGATACGGATCAACGGCGCGCGCTGTGGCAGACTGACCGCCGCCGCGGCACAGGCGACGCCCGACGCAGTGCCCGACTGGCTGGTGATTGGGCTTTATCTGCCCCTTTGGCCGACTGACAGCCGCGATGCGGCGGCGCCACACCCGATCTGACCACGCTTTATGCTGAAGGCTGCGTCGATGTGGCGGCCCCCACCCTGACAGAAGCCTACGTCAGACACACTCTCAACTGGCTGAACCGGTGGGAGGACGAAGGCGCCAAACCCGTTCACGATGAATGGCGCGGCTTGGCCCATGGCGTCGGTGAGCAGGCGTCACAAGGCGGCAAGACAGGGACATTCATGGGCATCGACGAAGACTTTGGCATGCTGTTGCGCACGCAGGAGGGCACGACGCTCGTGCCTTTGACCACACTTCTGGAGGACCCGTCATGAAACTGGCCCGTGCAATCCATTTTGACGAGAGCGATCAGCGTATTTTCCATATACCCGCGCGCACCGGTGAATGGTGTGTGTCGGGCGGGTTCGAATTCTCCAACTGGACAGAAGGCGACCTGACCGGCAAAGCGCGACAGGCCTTTGCCAACGGCTGGTTCGGGCTCGAAACTGGCGGGCGGGTCACTTTTGTGGCCGTGACGCAGATAGAGCCCGGCGAAGTCGAAACACTGACATCGATGCTGGCCCAGCACTTTGTGACCTATTACGGCGCACCAACGGTGGAGGCGGCAACGCCCGTCGCGCAGGAAGAAGTTCAGCAGATGCTTGATCTGTGCGATGACCATGACGCCAACACGCTGCTGACCGTCGCGCGTGAGCTATCGGATGCTGGCGTGCGCGAAGCCTACCGTACAATCCAGCCGCAAGATGCAGGCATCGATCAATTCGCCGTCCACGGCTCCCTCGACGATGAGCCGCACCACCATTGATGTCGCATCGGCCCGCGCCTATTCCGGCTGCGCGTTGAAGGTGAAAAGCTGCTCGCCATCGATGGTGTAGCCGTCGATAAGGGCACCGGCACCGGGTGATGTCAGCCAGTTCTCGACCTGTCGTGCCAGATCGGCCTTTACGTGGGGATGACGCTGCGCATCTACGGGCAAATAGGCGTATTGGTTGAAGAGGATCGGATCGCCTTCGAACAGCACCGTCAACCCGCCCTTATTCCCGAAATTGAGCCAGCTTGCCCGATCGGACATGATATAAGCGTCCAGACCTGCCGCGGTATTCAGTGCAGCCCCCATTCCGGCACCAACCGCTTTGTACCAGCTTCCGAAGGTGGCAGGATCCTGCGACGCGGCTTGCCACAGGCTAAGCTCCTTTTTGTGCGTGCCACTGTCATCACCCCGGCTGACAAACGGCGCGCCCGCAGAAGCGACCGCCGTAAGCGCGGCTGCGGCACTATCGGTCTGTGCAATGCCAGCGGGATCGCCCTCAGGGCCGACCAGCACGAAATCATTGTACATGATTTCCCGGCGGTGGGGGCCATACCCTTCGGCCACGAACGCCTCTTCCGCGCTCCGGCTGTGCACGAGGATCGCATCGACATCGCCCGCACGGCCCAACCTCAGCGCCTGACCGGTACCAACGACAAGCAGATTAACGTCAATGCCCAGATTCTCGCGGATTTGAGGCACCAGCACATCGGCAAGCCCGGAATTGTGAAACGATGTTGTCACGGCCATGCGCATGACGCTTTCTGCCCACGCGCCCGTTGCCGTGATACACGCCAAGAAGAGGGCCATGATCGATTGTCTCATTCCAAGATATCTCCCTTGAGAAACGCTGCGGCCTGCGCAGGTTCAGGCCTTTCGAAAAAGTCGGACGCCGGCGCGAAAGCCTGTACGCGCCCGTGCAGGATAAACACGATTTCATCGGCCAGTCTGCGCGCCTGACCCATATCGTGCGTGGCAAAGATCAGTTTCATCCCACGTGCCTTTGCGTCCTGAAGCACTCCTTCGATGGCGCGGGTCGCGCGACCGTCAAGATTTGCACAAGGCTCATCGAGAAACAGGACCTGTGGCTCCGTGATCATTGCGCGGGCCAGCGCGAGCTTTTGCTGCTCGCCGCCTGAAAGCACCGTGGCAGAGCGCGATAGCATCGGCGTCAGATCCAGCCGGTCTGCCCAGATCTCTGCACGCGCGCGCGCGTCGGATTTCGGTGTCCCGCGAATGGTCAACGGATAGACGAGGTTTTCCAGCACGCTGCGGCGCAACATGACGGGGCGTTGAAACACAAAGGCCTGATGGTGCCGCGCCTCCTGCGTCCCGCAGGCCCAAGTGATCGAGCCGGAAGTAAGCCGCGCAGTTCCGTGCAGGAGCCGCAAAAGGGTCGTCTTGCCGGATCCGTTGGGACCGATCACAACCGTGGCCCCCGTGCCGTCCAACTGCAAATCAACCGGCCCGACCAGACGTTTGCCACGTCGGCTGGTTTCGGCGGCGGCCACGCGAAGGAGGAACAGCGCACTCACCAGCGGCCCCCCTGCTCTGTTCTGCTCAACCAATGGATCGCGAGGTTCACGGCAATCGCCAATCCGATCAATACAATGCCCAGCCCCAGTGCGAGCGCAAAGTCACCTTTTCCGGTTTCGAGCGCGATGGCCGTGGTCAGCACGCGGGTGGCGTTGTCGATATTCCCGCCGACAATCATGATGGCGCCGACTTCGCCGATCGCGCGACCGAAGCCTGCCAGTGATGCGGTTAACAAGGCGCGGCGCGCGTCCCACAGCAGGGTGCGCATTTTTTGCATCTGGGTGACATTCATGGAAATAAGCAGATCGTGATATTCGCTCCACAGGTCGCGCAGGGACTGGTGCGCGATGCTGGCGATCAGGGGCACGATAATGATCACCTGCGCAATCACCATCGCGGTCGGCGTAAACAAGAGCCCCAGCACGCCCAGCGGCCCCGAACGTGACAGCAGAATGTAGACGATCAGACCTACGACGACGGGGGGCAAACCCATCAATGCGTTGAGCACCGCAATCACCCCGCGCCGCCATCGGAACCGCCGCACGGCCAGCAGTGCCGCCAGTGGCAATGCAATGGCTGAACCGATGACAAGCGCACTGAGGGTCACCTGCAGCGACCGCAACGTGATATCGAGAAGCTGCGGATCAAGTGTCACCACCATCCAGAAGGCGCGGGTCAAACCGGCCCAAAGATCAACCACCTGCCTGCCCCCTCTTGTGACGTATCAGCGCGCCGACGCTAGCGGTTTGTGCATGCCAACAGAAGCGGGAAAGCGACACATTCCATGGTCTTTTCCCAATTTGGGGCACAGGCGTCAGTCGTCCCGATGCGCGGTGGCCAGATTGTCCCACCGGGCGTCATGCGATGGCATAGTGATCTTTGTACCAGGCGATAAAGGCGGCCACACCATCCTCAACACTGGTGCGCGGCCGGTACCCTGTCAGGTCATGCAGAAGACCGGTATCCGCCCAGGTTTCGCGAACATCGCCCGCCTGCATCGGATGAAACGTCTTTTGCGCCTCAATGCCCAATGCGTTCTCCAATGCTGCGACAAATTCCATCAGCGGGACCGGCGCCGCATTGCCGATGTTGACCAACCGGTAAGGCGCCACGGGTGATGCCCCTTCGGTCTGCGGTTCGGGCGGCTTGTCCTGCAAAAGACGGATCGCTTCAACCAGATCGTCAATATAGGTGAAGTCCCGCGCCATCTGTCCGTTGTTATAGATGTCGATCGGCCGCCCTTCGAGCATCGCACGTGTGAACTTGAACAGCGCCATATCCGGCCTGCCCCAGGGGCCGTAAACCGTGAAGAACCGGAAAACCGTCGTCGGAATATTGTAGAGATGGGCATAGGAGTGGGCCATCGCCTCTCCGGCCTTTTTCGTGGCGGCATAGAACGACATCTGCATGTCAGCCTTCGCCGTCTCGACATAGGGCATTTGGGTGTTTGCGCCAAAGACGGAACTGCTTGAGGCGAGCATCAGGTGCGCGCACGGGTTGGCCCTCACCGCTTCGAGCAGATTGAACGTACCGATCAGGTTCGAATCCACGTATGACCGCGGGTGGTCGATCGAATACCGTACGCCCGCTTGCGCCGCCAGATGCACCACCACGTCTGCCTGTGCCTCGCGCAGGGCGGTATCGAGCGCACCTTCCTCTTCGAGCCGCGCGTTCACGGCCTTGAAGGCAGGCGACTTCTGCAGAATTGATTGCCGCGCCTGTTTGAGCGACACATCATAATAATCGGTCAAACCGTCAAAACCGACAACGTCGTATCCATCCGCCAACAGGCGTCTGGAAAGATGATAGCCGACAAATCCTGCCGATCCCGTGACCAAGGCCGTGGGCATAGGTGTCTCCTTCGGTGACTGCCGCGTTATGTGTGGAAGATTGCCGACCGATGCAAGCGCTCAGGCGCGATACACGAGAAAATGAGGCAGGTGTCAGTCGATACAAGCGGTCGGCCAGATGACCGCGCAGCATAGATGAGTGACACCGGGTCTCCGCACGTACCCGTCAAAGCCCGCTGCGCAAGTGCCAGAGTTCGGGAAACAGCTCGACCTCCAGCATGCGGCGCAGGTATTTCACCCCTGACGTCCCACCCGTGCCCCGCTTAAACCCGATGATACGTTCCACTGTCGTCACATGATTAAAGCGCCAGCGGCGGAAGTAATCTTCGAGATCAACAAGTTTTTCTGCCAGTTCGTACAACTGCCAATGAGTTTCAGGCGATTTATAGACCCTCGTCCAGGCCTCGATGATTGCGTCCGAAGCGATATGCGGGCCATCCTGCACGAATGCCTGCGCCGGAAGCGTGATAGAAAGCGCGTCCTCCAAAGCGCGCAACGCCACATGATAGAGCGACGGACGATCAAGTTCCTGCACCAGCTTGGCGTGCAGTTCCGGTCGATGCTCATGCACCTTCAACATTGCCGTATTACGGTTGCCGACCAGAAATTCGATCAACCGGTACTGATGTGACTGGAACCCCGATGAAGCGCCCAGATCCTCGCGGAAGGTCGTGTAATCACTGGGCGTCATCGTGCGCAAGACATCCCAGGCATTGTTCAACTGTTCGAATATCCGCGCAACGCGCGTTATCATCTTGAAGGCTTCACCAAAGCGCGCGGCGGCGATGTGACCGCGCGCGGCATCCAGTTCGTGCAACGCCAGCCGCATCCAGAGCTCTGACGTCTGATGCTGGATAATGAACAGCATCTCATCATGCGCGTCAGAAAGCGGGCCCTGAGCACCCAAAAGATCATTCAGACCGAGGTAGTCCCCATAGCTCATCGCGTCGCGGTACGACATTTTTGCGCCCTCGCCCGCCGGATCATAGCCTTTGCTCATCTCAGTATTTCCTTCATCAAGGCGCTTTGCGGATCGGCGAGTGCATCTATGACCGAAAAATGGTTTTCACCGGTATCGTAGGTTTCGCTCACATCGACACGCTGTGCCGCCGCATATTCCGCACCCATGCGGTTCTGGCGCAGGAATTCTGGACGTTCTCCCGCACCGACCCAGAAACTGATCGGGATGTCGGAATTGAACTCTTGAAAAACGGTACTTTCGGCGCGGGCCTCTGCCTGATCGAGCATGAGCGTTTCGTTCATACGGGTGTGCAGCAGCGGCTCCAGATGGTGGACACCGCTGATCGAGGTGATGCGATGGATACGGGCCTGCACATCGGGCGTCAACACCGCCGGGTCTGCCATCCGTGCCACCAGATGCCCGCCCGCGGAATGACCGGCAAGCGCGATCGGCCCCGACTGCTTTGACGCAACCCGGGTGACTGCCTGTGCAATCGCGCCCGTGATCTCGTGAACACGGGCGTCAGGTGCGAGCGGGTAGCTGGGGATGGCGACGCTCCACCCATGGGCCAGCGCGCCCTGCGACATATTGCTCCACCACGACTTGTCGAAGAGGTGCCAGTACCCCCCGTGCACAAAGATCAGGCATCCTCGCGGGGGACCCTCGGGCCTGAAAAAATCGAAAACCTGCCGCGCCCCTTCGCCGTAAGCAAGGTCGCGTTCCGCACGACCCTCATCGTCCATGCGGTGGCGAAAATCCGCTGCCTGCTTGGCCCAAACGTCCGCAAGACGCCCTGCCCCCTCCACGTATCCGGAGTTGTCGAACGCGTCATTCCAATCAATCATGCGTAGCTCCCGGACACGCGATCACCATATGTGGTTTCCGTTGCTTTGGGCTTAAAATTTCAGCCCTAAAACATTAGTTTGCCCACCCTTTCGGGGCAACGGGAAACTGTCCGATTTGCTTGAAAAAATACAACCTTTGGCTATGCTCCTTTCAATGCCGTATTAGCCATGCGGCGTTTAGGGGGACTCATGACAGATCGTGAAGACGATCCGTCTTTGTTTCATCATGGCCTCTACGAGAGAGCCAGGGACGAGATAGGGACGCTTCGAGCGAAACTTCCCGAGGACGCGTTCGCGTCACTCGCGAGAGAAGTGATCCGACGTGTGTCGGACAACCCGGTTGCTGCGCGCCCACAGTTTGATGCGCCGCAGCGGGCCAGAATTGATGCGCTGGCGCGTGCCCTTCTCGACAAGGGTCCGCAAGCCGGAATTGAATTCATCCAATCTGTCCGGGCGCAGGGCGCATCGGTGGAAACAGTCTATCTGGGGTATCTTGCCGAAGCGGCCCGCGCGCTGGGAAACTGGTGGGAACAGGACAGGATAAGTTTTGTCGATGTGACAATCGCCACCGGTAATATCTACGCGGTCATGCGCGGGCTGAAACCGCTCTTCCGAACCGTATCCGCAACGCCTGCGACCAGGTCCGCGCTGTTTGCCAGTGTTCCGGGCGAAACACACACGCTCGGCATTGAGATGGCGGCCGACTTGTTCACTAAAAAAGGGTGGGACATCACGCTCAAGCGTCAGATGGACCACGATGAATTTATCGAGCAGGCAAGCCTTATTGGCCCGCCCCTCATCGGCTTGTCCGCTGCAGGCGAACACGCGATCGTACCCTTGGCGCGGATGATCGTGGCCCTGCGCATCAGCAATCCGAAAGCCGCGATCATGGTGGGCGGAAACGTCGTAAACGTCGCGTCCGACCTAATCGAGACAATGGGTGTGGAGGCAATGGCAGACGATTTCGATGCCGCCTATGCCGCCGCAAACCGGCTCTGGGAACAGCAACAGGCCGAATAGAGAAAAGGGCGGCCCGATGGACCGCCCGTTTTTGGTTCATTTGATGCCGTGATCAGCTGCCGCTGTCAGCTTCGGCTTCGACTTCGGGGCCGACAGACACAAGATACGCCCATACGTCGGCTGCATCTTCGTCACCGCGCAGCTTGAACGACATTTTCGAGCGCGCTTTTTTGTCGTCGAGGTATTCAGCGAGGTATTTCTTGGGGTCCGCGACATAGGCGACGAACTCTTCCTCGTTCCATTCCAGACCCGCTTCGCCGGCTTCAACCAGAGAATCGCCGTAGCGGAAATCTTCGGTACCCGCGACGCGTGTGTAGAGACCGTACAGGTTAGGGCCGTTGCGCCCACCTTTGACGATGGCTTCGCCGTCTGCGTCTACGATCGAGTGGCAGGCCTTGCACTTGTTAAAGACCTTTTCGCCTGCTTCGGCGTCACCGGTCGCATGGCCGTCCGCAAAAGCCGGTGCGCCGAGAAGCGCGAGACCCAGAGCGGTCGCTGCAAAATGTTTCATGATAGTCCTCCATTCGTTTGCCGAAGATAAACTAGAGGGCAGTCGCACAAGGTCCAGTCCTTAGTTGGGACATAACGTCTTCGTGCGACAACGGGTCCGCACGCGGGCGCCTCATGTCTTCATATGTAAACTATACATTACACTTGCCCAATGACTAGTGTCATCTTATCGTGACACTTATGAGCATAGCCACCTCAGCCCCGATCCGCCGCCTGCCTGATCCAGCCGCGGCGTTGCAACTGGTCAAACCGATTACATGGTTTCCACCGATGTGGGCCTACCTGTGCGGCGTCGTGTCCTCCGGTACCGCACCTGCGGGCAACTGGCACCTTGTCGTGCTCGGCGTCGTGCTGGCCGGTCCCATCGTGTGCGGCATGAGCCAGGCCGCCAATGACTGGTGCGACCGCCATGTCGATGCCATCAATGAACCAAACCGCCCGATCCCGTCAGGCCGCATTCCCGGCCGTTGGGGTCTGTGGATCGCGCTGTCTATGTCCGCCGTCTCGCTCGTGGTGGGCTGGCAACTCGGCCCTTGGGGGTTCGGCGCGACTGTGCTTGGCGTCGCCGCCGCATGGGCATATTCCGCCGAACCTGTCCGGCTCAAACGCTCTGGCTGGTGGGGCCCCGGACTGGTCGGGCTTTGCTACGAAGGGCTGCCCTGGTTCACGGGTGCTGCCGTTCTGAGTGCTGGCGCACCGGCGTGGCCCGTCATCATCATTGCCGCACTTTACGCGCTTGGCGCACACGGCATCATGACGCTCAATGACTTCAAGGCGCTCGAAGGCGATCGCCAGACGGGAGTGAACTCTCTGCCCGTGACGCTAGGGCCCGAAAAGGCGGCGCTGCTGGCCTGTGCCATCATGGCGGTACCACAGGCCGTTGTCGTCGCGCTTTTGATGTTCTGGAATGCACCGTGGCACGCGGTCGCGATTCTGGGCCTGCTTGCCCTGCAATTCGCCGCGATGCGGGTCCTGCTGCGCGATCCGAAGGGCCGCGCGCCGTGGTACAACGCAACCGGTGTCACATTGTACGTCGCAGGCATGATGGTCGCGGCATTTGCACTGCGAGGTGTGACCGGATGACACTTGGCTGGACACAAATCATGCGTTTGGGTCTGGTGCAGATGGCACTTGGCGCGATTGTTGTGCTGACAACATCAACGATGAACCGCTTGATGGTGGTCGAATTCGCTCTCCCCGCTGTCTTGCCCGGTCTGTTGGTCGCGCTGCACTACGGCATTCAGCTCAGCCGCCCGCGGTGGGGTTTCACATCGGACACCGGCGGCAACCGAACGGTCTGGATTATCGGGGGGATGGCGGCGCTCGCGCTGGGGGGATTCGGCGCCGCAGTCGGTGTGACGTTGTTTGAACAAAGCTACGGCCTGGCCCTCGCCGTTTCGGTCATCGCCTACGCATTGATCGGTCTTGGCGTGGGGGCATCGGGGACGTCACTCTTGGCGTTGCTGGCCACGACGACGGCTCCCCACCGGCGCGCCGCGGCTGCCACAATCACATGGTTGATGATGATTTTCGGCATCGCCCTGACCGCCGGGCTCGCAGGGCACTTTCTGGACCCCTACTCCCCAACCCGCCTGCTTGCAGTTGTCGCGGTGGTCGTCGGTGCTGCCTTTGTGCTGACCTGTCTGGCGACCGGGCGGATCGAACGCGGCCTGCAGGTCACCCGCCAGCCCGATCCGGCCCCTTTTCTGGACGGTCTGCGCGAAATCTGGGCCGAACGCCGTGCCCGTAATTTCACGCTTTTCGTCTTTCTGTCGATGAACGCCTATTTCATGCAAGAGCTGATCCTCGAGCCGTTTGCGGGTCTGGTGTTCGGCTTCACTCCGGGCCAGTCGACGAGCCTGTCGGGCGCGCAGAATGGCGGCGTCTTTATCGGCATGCTGCTCGTGGGCATCGCAGGCACCGGACTGAAGGTCGGCAGCCTCCGGTCATGGGTGGTCGCCGGTTGTATTGGTTCGGCAGGAATGCTTGGCCTCATCGCGCTTGCGGGCACGGGCGGGCTGACAGCGCCTTTGACCCCATTGGTTGCCGGGCTTGGCTTTTTCAACGGCATGTTCGCGGTCGCCGCCATCGGATCGATGATGGCTCTGGCCTCTGAAGGGCGATCGTCACGCGAAGGAACGCGCATGGGCCTTTGGGGCGCGGCACAGGCAATTGCCGCAGGCTTCGGAGGCCTGTGCGGAGCTGCCGCTGTAGACGTTATGCGCGGGTTTTCCGCAGACGGCCCGGCGTTTGCAGCCGTATTTTCAGTTGAAGCGATACTCTTTGTGGCGGCCGCGCTGATGGCGCGCCACATCCTTGATCCGGTACCCGCCTCGGCGACCGGTACGCTCGTTGCAGGAGAATGACATGACAGATCAAATCTATGACGTTGTGGTGGTCGGGGGCGGCCCGTCGGGTGCCACAGCCGCGGCTGATCTGGCCCTCTCCGGCCACCGTGTTGCGCTGCTGGACCGTGATGGCAGGATCAAACCCTGCGGTGGCGCGATCCCGCCACGCCTGATCCACGATTTCCATATACCCGACGAACAGATTGTCGCGCGCATTCAGACGGCCCGAATGATTTCCCCCACACAGCGTCAGGTCGATATCCCGATCGAGAACGGATATGTGGGCATGGTCGACCGGGAAAGCTTCGACGAATTCCTGCGTGTCCGCGCACAGGCGGCGGGTGCCGAACGGATCACGGGCACCTTCACCCGGATTACCCGGGACGCGGACGGCACAATTGTCACCTTCCGCCACAAAGGAACGGGCGAGACGCGCGAACTCAGGACAAAGCTGGTGATCGGCGCTGACGGCGCACGCTCCAACGTCGCAAAAGCCGAAGTACCCGGCGGCGATAAAATCCCATACGTCATCGCGTATCACGAAATCATCGAAGCGCCGGACACGGCAACGGAAGGGTACGATCCGAAACGCTGCGATGTGGTCTATGACGGTGCAATCAGCCCTGACTTCTATGGCTGGGTGTTCCCGCACGGGCGGCAGGCCAGTGTCGGCATGGGCACCGGCATCGACGGAGTTGACCTTAAAAAGGCAACCGCAGATTTACGGGCGGCATCCGGATTGGGAGAGTGCAAAACCATCCGCCGTGAAGGTGCCCCTATCCCGCTAAAACCGATGGACCGGTGGGACAACGGGCGCGATGTCGTTTTGGCGGGCGACGCTGCAGGTGTTGTCGCACCATCCTCGGGTGAGGGCATCTACTACGCCATGATGGGCGGGCGGGTCGCCGCAACCGCCGCATCGGCATGTCTTGTCACAGGGCGCAGCCGGGATCTGCAACTGGCACGCAAACTGTTCATGCGCGAACACAAACAGGTCTTCCGCGTGCTCGGCGCGATGCAGAATGCGTATTATCGCTCTGATGCGCGACGGGAGCGCTTCGTGTCTCTCTGCCACGACATCGACGTGCAGCGGCTGACCTTCGAGGCATACATGAACAAGAAACTGGTCAAGGCACGCCCCTTGGCGCACCTCAAGATCGGCGTTAAGAACCTCGCACATCTGACGGGTCTGATTTCCGAAACCCGCGTCTGACCCCATGCACGACGGAGCCCGCATGACCACCGACATCATGATCCCTGCCTGGATCGACGGTCAACTTCAGCCGGTCGAAAAGCTCGACGCGCATCTGCGCGGCTTGCGCCACAAGGCGGTGTCGGTTTTTTTGATGGCAGGGGAGCAAACGCTCATCCAGCGGCGGGCGATGGGAAAGTATCACACGCCCGGCCTATGGGCGAATACCTGCTGCACGCATCCTGAGTGGGACGAAAGCGATCTGGACTGTGCCAACCGCCGACTGGCGGAGGAATTGGGCATTCGCGGCGTTGCACCGCACCACCGCGGACAGGTCGAGTATCGGGCCGACGTCGGGAGCGGGCTGATCGAACACGAGCTGGTCGAGGTATTTGTGGTGCACGCCGATGTTCATCTGCCCATGCAGTTGAACCCAGACGAGGTCATGGACGCGGCATGGATCTCGATGCCTGCCCTCATGGACGAACTCGTCGCCACGCCCGAG
Source organism: Sulfitobacter sp. S190 (assembly GCF_025141935.1). NCBI lineage: Bacteria > Pseudomonadati > Pseudomonadota > Alphaproteobacteria > Rhodobacterales > Roseobacteraceae > Sulfitobacter > Sulfitobacter sp. S190. Next base: position 18,332 of record NZ_CP081121.1, read on the forward strand.
AAATTCACACCCTGGCTGCGGATCTACATGACGCAGCATGCGGGCCTTATCTTTGGCGACGCGGCCTAGGTCCTACGGCGCGTCAACCTTTGTGACTTGCGCCGCCTGAAGCGCGACTGCCGCGATATCGGTCGCGGTCATGCCTGCATCGGCGTACATCGCATCGGGGGCTGCCTGATCAATGAAACGGTCGGGCAGGGTAACGGTTCGGACGGCCAAAGACCCGTCAAGCCACCCTTCGTTCGCGAGAAAATGCAGAACCATCGCTCCGAACCCGCCACGGGCGCCCTGTTCGACTGTCACCAGAACCTTGTGCCGGCGGGCCAGTTTTTCGATCAACGCTTGGTCAAGCGGTTTGGCAAACCGCGCGTCGGCAACGGTGACCGTCATGCCCTGCGCTTCGATCAGATCGGCAGCCTTGCTGCTTTCACCCAAATGAGCCCCGAACGACAGGATCGCGACGTCAAATCCTTGCCGGATAATCCGGCCCTTACCGATCGCAAGCGGTGTCCCGTGTTCGGTAAGGCTCACACCCTCTCCCTCTCCGCGGGGGTATCTGAACGCAATCGGGCCCGTATCATGAGCAGCGGCGGTGGCAACCATATGGACCAACTCTGCCTCATCGGCGGCTGCCATCACGGTCATATTGGGCAGCGCAGCGAGATATCCGATATCGAACGCGCCTGCATGGGTTGCCCCGTCCGCCCCCACCAGCCCGGCACGGTCGATTGCGAAACGAACCGGCAAATTCTGGAGCGCAACATCGTGCACGATCTGGTCGTATCCGCGCTGCAGGAATGTCGAATAGATCGCACAAAACGGCTTGAGCCCTCCTGCCGCCATGCCCGCGGCAAAGGTCACACCGTGCTGTTCGGCGATGCCGACATCGAAGGTGCGCTTGGGGTAATGCTTGCCGAAAATATCGAGCCCGGTACCCGACGGCATTGCTGCAGTGACCGCAACGATCTTCGGATCGCGGCTTGCTTCATCGCTCAGCGCCTCGCCGAACACCACGGTGTAGCTGGGGGCATTCGGCCTTTTCTTGGCCTGAGTTCCTGTGGAGGGGTCAAATTTTCCAACACCGTGATAACAGTCGGCGGCTTCCTCGGCCGGTGCGTATCCTTTGCCCTTTGTCGTGCAGCAATGGATCAGAACCGGGCCGGTGGCGCGTGTCCGGGCCGCCCGCAGCACCGACAAAAGCTGGGGCAGATCATGGCCGTCAATGGGGCCAACATACTGAAACCCCAATTGCTCGAACAAGGTTGCGTCATTGCCCATCGCACCGGTCACCATCTGCCGTGCGCGCCGCGCGTGATCACGCATCGGTCCTGGCAGCGCAGCCTCGAACCCTTCGGCCATCTCGCGCAGCCCGCCAAGAGGTGAGGCATACAGACCGCTGAGGTATTTGCTCATCGCGCCAACGGGCGGCGCGATCGACATTTCGTTGTCATTGAGAATGACGAACATCCGGCGTCCTTCCGCGCCCGCATTGTTGAGCGCTTCGTACGCCATGCCCGCGCTGATCGATCCGTCACCGATCACCGCAACCGCATCGCCGGTGGGCTCGCCCATGTCGCGCGCGATGGTAAACCCGAGCGCCGCCGAAATCGACGTCGACGAATGCGCGGCACCGAAGGGGTCAAACCGGCTTTCGCTGCGCTTGGTAAATCCTGATAGGCCACCTTCCTGACGCAACGTGTGCATTCTGTCGCGTCGGCCTGTCAGTACTTTGTGCGGATAGCATTGATGCCCGACATCCCAGATCAACTTGTCGCGTGGCGTGTCGAAAACCGCATGCAGGGCAACCGTCAGCTCCACCACACCAAGCGATGATCCTAGGTGTCCGCCCGTGCTCGCCACGCTTTCGATCACTTCCCCGCGCAGCTCGCCGGCCAGCTGCGCCAGTTCGGTATCGGTGAGCGCCTTGAGGTCGGAGGGCGCGGAAATACGGTCAAGCTGTGGCGTAGGGCGGGGCATGGCGGGGCCTTCCTCAAAATGCGCTCGACCGGAGGGGAGTTGGATATCCTGTTGGCCCGGTAACAGAGGGTGACACACGCGTATGCGTGGCACCCTCTGTCTCCCGTAGCCAACAGGAGGCGTCGGGGGGTCGAGGCCCCCGACAGTACCAGACAGCCCTAGGGACAGAACTGTCTGATCTCGGTAGAGGCGGGCGACTGACTGCCGCCCTGCCCCGAATTAACCCAGTCGTGACGACTGGTGCGTCACGACCGACGAAAACGGTGTCGGATCAGGTGCTTCCTTGGATTCGGGCGGCAGAAACCCACCGACCCAGATCGTGATGGCTATGAAGAACCCCACCACCAGGCAAAAGATCGCGGCATAACCTGCGCCCTTAAGCATCAGCGCCAGAACATCGGCCCGCAGACGGAACGTCTGGTTGTCGGCGGTTTTGAGATAGTCGTGATTGTCACTCATCTTGGATGCTCCTTAATCCAGCGGCGCGTAGCCGTGTTCCTGTGCCCAGACAAACCAGTTGTCGACGACTGTGCCGGTCAGCAGGATACCGATGCCCCCTGTCAGGGTCGTCAGCACCGCAAACCACCAGGCCCAGCGGTGAATCCCTTCCATCGTGGCGTTGAACCCCATGGTCCAGCGCCAGAAAAGGGCGGCGCGTTCGGATGCGGTACCGCGGTCCACGATCTGTTCGATCTCGCGCTCGCCACCGTAGCGGCTGACGGCAAGGATCGTTGCGCCGTGCATCGCGAACAACAGAGCGGACCCGTAAAGGAAGACGATGCTGAGGGCGTGGAAAGGATTATAGAACAGGTTGCCATAGGTCAGCGAAAACAGGTTCGTCCAGTCAAGGTGCGGGAAGATGCCGTAGGGTACAGCCTCGGACCACGACCCCATCAGGATGGGTCGAAACAGACCCAGAACGAGAAACAGCCAGATCGCGGAGGCAAAAGCCCAGCTGACGTGCTTGCCCATGCCAAGTTCTTCGGCCCGCAGATAGGTGCGGATCCACCAGCTGATGACACTCACCAGCAAGAAAAAGCTTGAGATGATCCACCAACCACCCTCGTTCAAGGGTGCAAAGCCCAGACCGTACTCTTCGGCCGGCGGCTCCAGCGCAAGCCAGAAAAGATCGCGGAAGAACAGGCCCGGCGAGTAGTCTACCTGCGCCCAGAACGACATCCCGACGATAAAGAACCACGCAAAACCGGTGGCGAGGGAGACCAGCCCGAAGGGGCCAAGGTATATCGGCCCGAGCTGTGCGTTGCCGATCAAGCCTGCCAACGTGTTGAAGCTGGCTCCCTTTGTGCGTTCCCGGCCGAGTTTGTCGTTCGGGTCGACGCCCATTTCAGGCGGTCCTTGGACCTGAACCTGGGTGAAGATATTTTGATATTCAACCATGTCTGAGATCCTCCTTACAGGTCCGCCCACCAGGGCAATTCAGCGTACCAGTCCCACCATGCCGACCACTGGTCGAACCAGATGGTTCCCGAAATGACGATACAGATCGCACTCCACAAACCGGCGTTCAGCGCCAGCAGCAGGCCGAGGCGGTGAATGCCCAAGGGCCCGATGGAGTATCCGATCAAATCACGGAAATACGTGTCCTCGTGATCCGGCGTGCCGATCGTCTTGCCCTTGCCGGGATTGACCGCCGACAACACCAGCGAACCGTGCAGCGCGAGCGCCAGACAGGTGGTGAAGAAGAAGGTAATCGCCACCATATGCGCGGGATTGTAGTGGAAGTTCCCGTAGGCATAGCCGACGTTGTTCACCCAATCGAGATGGCTGAAGATACCGTAGGGAAAGCCGTGGCCCCATGCGCCCATCAGCAATGGCCGGATGATGACCAGAGTGACGTAGGCGAGGATCGCCATGCCGAAGGCCCACGGCACATGGTACCCCATGCCCAGCTTGCGGCAGATCTCAACCTCGCGCAGCGCCCAGCTGATAAAGGCAAATGTCGCGCAGATCGTGACCACCTGCCAGATCCCGCCCTCGGCCAGTGGTGCGACACCAAGGCCCACATCGAGCTGCGGCGGATCGATCGAGATCAGCCAGGGGTTCCAGGTGTCGCCAAGCGCGGCACCGTAAAAAATCATGATCGTTCCGAGTGCGGCGAAGAAAAATGTCGTGACGCCGAAAAAGCCAACGTAGAAGGGGCCCACCCAGAAGTCGAACAGGTCTCCGCCTACCAATGTCCCGCCACGGACCCGGTATTTTCTTTCGAAGCTGAGCTGTGCCATCTTCTGTCTCCTTATGCGCCCCCTACCCTCGGCAAACGGGGCAGACCTGCGCGCTATTCATGTGACCAGGGTTGCCGTGGGCGGCGGCATCTTGTGACGCCGCCCACAGCGCTGTCGTTGCAACTGAGCTTATTCGCTGGCTTCCGCGCCACCGAAGGCGCGATCAAACCAGTTGGTCTCCGGGTTGCTCAGCAGGACGAGGTGAATCATCGCTGCCAGCAAAAAGAGGAACACGCCCTGCGCCACGAAAACGCGACGGGGGTCAAAGATCAGCCAGATTTTGTAAAACTGTGCCATTTGATGTGATCCTCTCGTTTACCAGGCGAACCAAGGCAGTTTGAAATACGTCAGCAAATGGGCGACGCATGCCACGATCGTGAAGATCATGAAGCCGCTCATATAGACCGAGTGCAGTTCCTGCGCTTGCTCGTCTGTCAAACCTGTGAAGGACAGGTCATTGTTATCAGCCATATTTTTTCTCCTTGCGAAAAAAGTGCCGACGCCGCGCACCCCCCGCGGCCGGGTCATGTCAGGGGCTCATCCCCTGGCTTTGGTCCACCATCCCGAAAGGGGAATGGCGAATGACGTATGCCCTGGTCCCTCAAGGCGAAGTTTCTCAGGCGGAGAAAATCCGCGGTGTGATGATCTGCGCCTGGCTCCACGCAGATTTCACGGGGCCTTGCGATGGCAAGGCCAGTTGTCGCGCCGCCGTCAGGGTCCAGGTCAGGACCGCCAAAGGCAGCGTGGCAATGAAGATGACAGCGAAATAGACGTAATATTCCCGCATCGGCGCGTGGCTTGCGCGCTTGCGGGGGATCGCCGTGTCATTGGTAAAGTCAGTCATAAAGCACCTCCCGGGCTCGGTTGCAGACTAAGAACGGTCTCCAGAACGACACGGTCGCTTCCTTGATCCAGCGCGCGCTTTTCAGCTTCGTCGCGCAGGGTCTTGGCGGCGGAAATCCGTGTCAGGATCGGATGGGTTGCCACGATCTGGTCAAGGTGACGCTGTGCGTCCTCGTCCCAGGGAAAATCGCGGCGCAAAGGCGTGGGGGTCGCAGGTGTGGCGTCCATCTCGCTGCCCAGGGGCAGGATGTGGAAAAGCGCATCGAACAACCCGTTACACACTTCTTGCAATAGATAGGTCGCGCCGGCGTACCCCATGAAGGGTGTGCCCGTGGCGCGCCGGATCGCGGCGCCCGGAAAGCTTGCCGGAATGAATGTCGGCGCCGGGCCAAAGCCCGTTTTCATCTCCGCCATGTACATCTTTTCGTTGATGGACCCCATGACGATAAGCGGCCGCTTGGTGTGGATATGGCTGCGCACTTCATCGTTGTTGGTCTTCTTGCCCGCCACGCGCGCGACGGCAAAAGCACAGGGCAACCCCAGGTCGCTCTCCAGATAATGCCGGATGCCCCGGGCGTAGGTCTCGTTCGCGACGATGCCGAATGACGCCGTGGCAAAGAAATCCTGCGTCACCGACCGCCACAGATCCCAGACCGGCTTGAGCGTGGAATGCTTTTCGCGCGCGATAAACGGTTCGGGGTCGAGATCCAGCAATTCGCCAAGCGTGCGCAGGAATTTCGTCGTGCTGTCGACACCAATCGGAGCCTGAAGATACGGTTTGCCCAAAACCTCGCAAAGACCGCGACCGAATTCACGGTACATCGTGACATTCACATCGGCATTTACCAGGCCGCGCATCTCGCTCACATGCGCGCCCAATGGCATCACCATATTGATTTCGGCACCGATCCCCTCGATCAGGCGGCGTATCTCGGCCAGGTCGGATGGCATGTTGAAGGTCCCGTACATCGGGCCAAGGATATTGACGCGCGGTTTCGCACCCTCGGGGCGCTTCGCCTCTTTGGGCATGCGGCCCTTGGTCATTCCGAATTCGGTAAAGATCCACGTCATGGCGCGGTCTGCGGCTTCCCACTGGTCCTCGTCGATTGTGCGGGGCAGGAACCTTTGGATGTTGGTGCCCATCGGGGTCACACCCCCACCAATCATTTCTGCAATTGATCCGGTGACAACAACGGCAGGCAATGCGGGGTCCAGCGTGCCCCAGGCCCGTTTCATTGCGCCCTCGGTTCCGTCACGGCCCAGCTCTTCTTCGCCCAGACCGGTCACCACGATCGGCAATTCATGCGGCGGCAACGCATCGGTATAGTGCAGCACCGAAGTCACCGGCAGGTTTTCGCACCCGACTGGCCCGTCGATGACGCATTGCAGGCCCTTCACCGCGCAGAACGCGTAAACTGCCCCCCAATATCCGCCGGCGCGATCATGATCCTGGACTAACACGTCACCGCACCCCGCCGCTTCATCTTGCGTGAAAAACTCCGGGGGAATCCTGTGACCTCACAGGATGGGGGCTGGCCCCCAATCGGTGCATATGTCGGCGTGGCGCGGCGCATCATATCATCTCCTGCGCCTTCGCAGCTTTCGCCGCGCGTTCCAGTTTCTTCGCATTCAAGGCACGGAACTGGGGCTGCAGATTGGGCGCGCCCTCCCAGACACCTGCGGTCTCTTCCGATCCGACACCCTCGAAGAACGCCTTCATGTCGGACATGCGGTCCTTGTTCGCCATGGCGGCATTGATCACTTCCGCCAGTGACCCTGCACCCGCGACGCCCATCAGGGGACGCGCCGAAATCAGGTTGGTGAAGTAGAGCGATGGAATACCAAGCTCCTTGCCCTTCTGGACCACGGGCGTTGTACCAATTGCCAGATCCGGACGTACGGCTTCCATCGCCGCGCAATCATCTTCAAGTGAGGCGCGGAATTTGACGGTCACACCCTTTTGCGCGAGCCAGTCCGCATCAGCTGCGGACCAGGCCGATTTCGCACAGGCCGTGCCGACATAGGGCACCCGCGCACCGCTTTCGATCAGCAATCGCGCAACGAGCAATTCGGACCCTTCATAGCCCGACAGGGTTATGGTCCCGTCGATCGGAGCGGCGGCCAGCGCGCCCTTGATCGCCGGAAGAAACTGGTTCTGCGCGGCTGCAACTTTTTCGCCCGACAGGCCGAATGCGTCGCCGATCCCGGCAAGCCACGCGGCGGTGCCATCGTGGCCGACCGGCGCCGACCCGACGATGGGCCGTCCGGCTGCTTCGAATTCGCGCACAGCGGCCGTATAGAAAGGGTGGATCGCCGCCACGGCCCCGCAGTCAAGTGCTGCATAAAGCTCGCGCCATTCACGGCACGGCACGACGGGTCCAGCCGCCAACCCCAACGGCGCAAGCATCTGTCCGATCATCATCGGATCGGCAGGAAACATTTCCCCCAACAAGCTGACGGTCGGGCGGTCGGAGGTGCCGGACGCGGGCATCGGCACCGGTCCGGCCTCGATCTCCTGACGGGCGTAGTTCAGCATCGCGCCGGCCAGAACATCCTTGGCTTCCGCATGTGTGGGGATACCGAAGCCCGGCACGTCAATTCCGACGATACGCACGCCGTTAATTTCGGAGGGCAGCAGCCGCAGCGGCACGCCCGACGCCGTTGGCACACAAAGGTTGGTCACGACAATCGCATCATACCGATCGGGATCCGCCATATCGTGCACCGCCTCGCGGATGTCCTCGAACAGCTTGCCGGTGACAAGCGTTTCGGAATTGAACGGGACATAACCGACCGACCGCCGCGCCCCGTAGAAGTGGGAAACAAACGTCAGCCCGTACACGCAGCAGGCCGACCCCGACAGAACAGTCGCCGTTCGTTTCATGCGCAGACCGACCCGCAAACTGCCAAAAGCAGGGCACATCGACTGCGGCTTGTCATGCGGGCCTTGCGGGTAATCCTTCGCAAACTGCGCCATAATTTCGGCATTCCCGTCCATGGCGGCAGCCTTTGCCATTTCTTCGCCGGAATGACAGCCAAGAGCCTCGACACCGTTACCGGTCTCGACTTCGGCGCCATCGGCCCCGTCGTATTTCAGCGTATCGCTCAACGGACAGACCAGTTTGTCACGGTCGTTTCGCAACTTTCACGCGTTGACGCACTTTGCGCCCGCAAGGTGACGCTTTGCTGACAGGCCCGGAAGGCCCGCTCGAGCAGTTGGGCCGAGGTCATCGATGCTTCCGCGTTCGAGCCCGTGTTCATATCTTCCACGATGCTGAGATGATCAGACTGTGTCATAGACCACCTCCAGGCTTTCGCGCGGTTCCGCATTCTTGCCACGCATATCTTCGTCGGTTGCGGGCTCGAGCACGACACCCTCTCCGGTCTCGGAGCCGTCAAAAAGCTCAAGCAACCCATCCTGGCTCAGCGCTTCGGGGCGCACAGGCGGCGCGACTGCGACGTTCTCTCCGAGGGCGGCAAAAAGAGCACCCCACTGGCTTTGTGCTGTGCCAACGATCTGGTAATTTGCCGACTTCTTGCGCAGGTCGTCATCCTGCGGAATGCTCGCCAGAACGGGGATATCGACCGCTTTTGCAAAGGCCTCTGCCTCGCCCGATCCGTCATCCTTGTTGATGACTAGACCCGCAACACCCACGTTACCGCCCAGTTTGCGGAAATATTCCACCGCAGAGCAGACATTGTTGGCAACATACAGCGATTGCAGATCGTTGGACCCGACCAGAATTACCTTTTGCGCCATGTCCCGCGCGATGGGCAGGCCAAAACCGCCGCAGACCACATCACCGAGGAAGTCGAGCAGGACATAGTCGAAGTCCCAGTCGTGGAAGCCGAGTTTTTCGAGAAGCTCGAACCCGTGGATAATCCCGCGTCCGCCGCATCCGCGACCGACCTCCGGACCACCCAGTTCCATCGCAAAGACACCACCGCGCTTGAAACAGACGTCGCCAATGGCAACCTCTTCGCCCGCGAGCTTTTTGCGGGTCGAGGTTTCGATGATCGTCGGGCAGGCCTTGCCGCCGAACAGCAGGCTGGTCGTGTCCGATTTCGGATCGCACCCGATGAGCAGAACACGCTTTCCCTGTTCGGCCATCATATGGCTGAGATTGGCCAGCGTGAACGACTTGCCGATGCCACCCTTCCCGTAGATCGCAATGATTTGCGTCTTGCTTGTGGGCTCTTCGGCAATGATATCTGCCAGGTCTTCGTGCGCCTCTTCGCGCAGGCGCTGGTCAAAGTCCGATATCGTGCCGCCGTCCTTGAGGTTGGGAATATCCAAAGTCATGCGTGACCTTTCCAGTCGAGGATCATTTTGAGGCAGGAAGCATCTGAAAACGCGGTAGCGTAGGCATCTGTCGCCTGCGCTGCGGCGGCCGTGTGTGTGATCAGCCCGGACATGTCCAACGCCCCCGCTTCGATCAGACCGCGCGTTGCCATCAGATCGTCACGTGTCCATTCGGCGGCGACGCGAATGCGCGCCTCTTTCATGAATGCGGGCGGGAAGGCAAAGCTGATTGCGGCGGGATAAAATCCGGCGAGAACGATTTCTCCACCTTTGGTGATCCGGCCCATCAACTGACCCACAATTCCGTCGCTGCCCGAAGCGTCATAGACAGACGCATAATCGGTGCGGGTATCGTCGTCGGGGTGCAGCACGCTATACCCCTGCGCACCCCCGTGGCGAGTGATATCGGTTTCCCATACGACGGGGGCCGGTGCACCTGCCGCGATGGTCAGTCGGGCCAGCAGCCGGCCCAAAACACCGTGACCGACAATCAGGTCAGGCACAGACTTGTGAGGGCCTGCCATCGCATGCCGCGCGGTCGCGGCAAGTGCCAAAAGCGCCCCTTCCGCGCCAAGGGCCCGATCAATGCGGACCGCGCGGTCCGCGTCACTCACCAGCAGTTTGGCTGCACCACCGAACAAGCCGAACGCGCCGTCGTAGCAGTTTGCGCCCGGAACAAAGACACGATCACCCGGCTTGAACCCGGTCGACGGGGCCGCTTCGACAACTTCGCCTGCGGCCTCATAGCCGGGCACAAGGGGATACCCCATGCCGGGAAAGGGAGGCATATCACCGGACCAGAACAGCTTTTCAGTGCCGGTGGAAATGCCTGAATGGCTGACGTCGACGACAATGTCATTTCGTGCAGGCGGCGTAACCCCCAACACATCCAGGCCCAAATCCTTGGGTCCCTTCAAAATGACTGCAGTTGTTTGCACGTCGCGTGTCCTTTCCGGCGCCGATTCTCGTTGCTGCGATCTGCTGCAGATTCGGACTGGCGCATCTCTCCCTTCTGTAATTCTAAAGAGACACGGTAATCTGTCAACCCAGCTAGACACATTGAGCTGACTAGATCTTGCGCGCCACCACGCAGGACGTCACGAAAGGGCGTGTGCCCTTGATCGCGCGCACATCGGAAAAACCCGCCGCATGGCACAGTGTCGAGATTTCGTAGGCCGATCGTGTGCGTCCCGTCCGCATCGCCATCGTATAAAGCGCGAAATACGCGTCACCGGGTCGGTTCGGCGTATCGCCCCCCGTCATCGGCTCCGAGATGACAAGGCGTCCCCCGTCGGGCAGCGCGGCATAGCACTGCGCCAAAAGATCACCGACCGTTTCATCGGCATGATCGTAGAGGACGCGAATTAGGCTGATGGCATCCGCCCCCTTCGGCAGTTCATCATCCCTGAAAGAGCCACTGACGATATTGCTGCGCTGTGCGAGACCGGCGGCGTTGAACCTCTGCTGCGCGAGCGGCGCGACCTGTGGAAGATCGAACAGCGTCAGCTCGATCCCCGGATACCGCTCTCCGACGGCGGCCAGAAACGCGCCGGATCCGCCACCCACGTCCATCATATGGCGCACACCGCGCAGATCGACCGCGGCGAGCGTGTCTTCGGCCACCAGCAGTTGGCTTTGCATCATAAGGTCGGAATAGGTCGCGGCCTGCTCGGGGTCCATGTTGCCCCCGAAAACATACGGCCAGAAATTTGCGAGCTCGGTCTGCACCTCACCCCGGAAAAACGCGACCGGATCGCTCAGATCGCGGTACAGCACTTCATGGTGGGCGATCATCTGGCTGAGCCCGGGAACCCCGACAAGTGCCGCACCGGTTCGGCTCAACCCATAGCGCCCGCCGCGTCTACGCCGCAGCAGCCCCAGCGCGACTCCGGCACGCAGCAGGATGTGCATGCGGTCCGTTGGCACGTCCAGTTTCTCGCCAAGGTCTTCGGCGCGGCGTGGCCCGTCCATCAGAACCTGGGGTACCTTTAGTTGCACCAAAGCGGACAAGACCTGCGAATGACAAAACCCCGCAAGCAGGTCGAACATCGCTTCGCCTTCCCGGCGCACGATACCGCGGGTCAGCGGAAAACGCGCAGCCCACTTCTGAAACCCGCGCGACGCCAACAGACGCGGCAGCCGCGCCCGTTTTTGCGACGATCTGTGGTCTGCCTCGAAAGTCGAAAAGGTCATTTAAGCACCGGCCGCACCGGACGCTTGGGCGGCACGCCATTTGATCGGGGTCAGCACTTCGGCCTGCGCGTTCACAAGCTTTGCCAGCATTGCCTCGCCCTCGCACTTCGGGATCGACGCGATCGCGCCACCCAGAATGTCGCGCATACGGCCAATCGCTCCATCGACGCCCAGTTCCGCAACCGCGTTGGGTCGGCCGTGCAAATCATCCTGACCCACCGGTTTGCCCAGCGTGTCTTCGTCGTAAAGCGCGTCGCGCAGATCATCGGCCACCTGAAACGCCTCACCGATACGGGCGCCCAGCTCGATCCAGGGCGGTCCTTCCTGACCGCTGGCAATCGCCCCCATCTGCGTGGCCGCCATGAACAGCGCGCCTGTCTTGGCCGCATGATAGGCCGACAGATCAATGTCGGTTTCGCTTTCCCACCCCTGCCCCGCACAGATGCCGCCGGGCATGCCGGTGTGTTTCGCCAGTACCTGCATCAGGGCAACCGCGCGGTGCGGATCACTTTGCGCGGCCTGCGCCAGCACGTCGAATGCCATGATGATCAGACTGTCGCCCACAAGAACCGCTAGCTCTTCACCGAATGCGCGGTGCACCGAAGGTTTGCCCCGTCTCGTATCCGCATCGTCAAAACACGGCAGATCGTCATGCACCAAAGACGCGCAGTGCAGCAGTTCCAGCGCCACCGCCGCAGCATCGGCAAGTTTGGGATTCGTGTCACCGCATGCTGTTGCCACGCTCATCAGGATCGTGGGCCGGATACGCGCGCCCCCCGGAGTGACAGCATAGTGTAGCGCGGAGGCGAGCTTTGCCGGGCTCGGTTGAACCTGTGCGGCGCGAACCGCGGTTTGAATGGCGTCATCAATACGTTTTGAAAATGACATGGACTCTCCTTAGGCGTGCGCTACTTCGGTGATCCGTCAACTATTGCTGACATTCAATCTGTAAACTAGACTGGACACTAATCCTCTTCTTGTCAACAAACCCGCGGTGCGCCCTATCTCTCAGCAGTCAAAACATATCGCGATCATCGGTGCGGGAATCGGCGGGCTGTCCGCGGCTCTTCGGTTGGCGCACACGGGGGCGCGGGTTTCTGTCTTCGAAAGACATGCGGCACCGGGCGGGAAGATGCGCACTCTCCCTTCGGTTGCGGGGCCAGTAGATGCGGGGCCAACCGTTCTGACCATGAAGCCGGTGTTTGATGCACTATTTTCCGATGTCGGTGCGCGGCTTGAAGATCATGTGACGTTGGAACGGGAGCCTTTGCTCGCCCGTCATTTCTGGCGCGATGGCACGATGCTCGATCTGATGGCGGATCACGACGCGAGTGCCCGCAATGTCGAAGCCGCGTTCGACACAAATGCCGCCCGCGCCTATGACAGGTTTTGTGACAGAACGGCCCGTCTTTTTGATGCATTCGACGCACCGATGATGAAGACGGCGGCGCCAACGCTGGGCGCGCTAACGGCAGAAGTCGCGCGCCGTCCCGCTCTGATCCGGGATATGGCACCCCATCAAAGCCTTGCGACCATGTTGCGCCAACATTTCGCAGAACCCAAGCTCGCGCAGCTTTTTGCGCGCTACGCGACGTATGTCGGTGGCCTGCCGTCACAGGTGCCCGCACTGCTTTGTCTGGTTTGGGAGGCCGAGCGCAGAGGTGTCTGGCACGTCAAAGGCGGCATGCACCAGCTCGCCCGCGCGATCGCGCGGCTTGCCACATCGCGCGGTGCGCAGTTTCATTTCGACACACATATTTCCCGCATCGAAGTGCAGGACGGTGCGCCTTGTGCGGTGGTGACATCTGCGGGACGAATCCCCGTTGATGCCGTGCTGTTCAATGGCGATCCCAAGGCGCTGGTCGACGGCCACCTCGGAACCGCCTGTCGTCATGCCGTGGCCCCCAAGGGCACCACAGCCCGCAGCCTCTCCGCCAACGTGCTCAGCTTTGCCGCGAGACCAACGCCCGATATCCCGCTTGCCGCCCACAATGTATTTTTCGCCGCGGACCCTGATCGCGAATACCTGCCTCTCATAAAGGGGCAGCCGCAAACCGACCCTACGCTCTATGTCTGCGCCCAGGACCGGTTCGGCGGGCAGACACCTCTGAAAGAGGAGCGGTTCGAGATAATTCTGAATGCGCCCCCTGTCCCGCCGGGCAACGCGCCACCCCTTTCGCCTCCAGCCAAGGAGATACCTCAATGTCAGACTTTGGTGCTCAACACCCTGCGGGATTTCGGTCTGCGCTTCAGCCCCGCGCCGGATCCCAAAACCCTCACGACCCCGGCCATGTTCAACGAGATGTTTCCGGGCTCGACCGGGTCCCTCTACGGCCGATCCCCGCAGGGCATGATGGCGGCATTCCAGCGGCCGACGGTGACGACAGCGATCCCCGGCCTTTACCTGGTGGGGGGCGGGGTGCATCCGGGAGCGGGGGTGCCGATGGCGACACTTTGCGCCGCGCACGCGGCCGCGGCGATTCAGAAGGACCTATGTTTAACCTCGACGTCCCACCGGGCGGTTATGCTTGGTGGTATGTCGACGGCGTAAGCGATTGCGGCACACGCGCGATCTCTGTCATCGGCTTTATCGGATCGGTGTTTTCGCCTTGGTACCACTGGTCAGGGCGCGGCAATCCGGCAAACAACTGCTGTATCAATGTGGCAACCTACGGACGCGGCGGCCGCTTTACGATGACCGACAGGGGGCAAGCGGCGCTGGTCCAGCGCAGCGACAGCCTGCAGGTCGGGCCCTCCATCATGCACTGGAACGGCAAGGAGCTGATTATCGAGGTCGAAGAAATCTCGTCTTTGCCGCTTGTCAGTCGGATACAAGGCCAGATCATCGTTACGCCATCGGCCATAACCGAAGTGGAGCTTCCGCTCACACAGGACGGCGCGCATGTCTGGCGGCCCTTCGCGCCTACCGCACGGATCAAGGTCAATCTCAATTCACACGGATGGCAGTTCGAAGGTCACGGCTATTTCGATGCCAACTTCGGCACACGCCCCTTGGAGGAAGACTTCAGCTATTGGACATGGGGGAGATATCCGACCGCCAAAGGCGCGTCGTGTTTTTACGACGCACAGCGGCGGGACGGAACCGTTCTGGACACAGCCATTGCGTTCGACCCCCAAGGCATCGCGACCCATCTGGACGCGCCGGGGCGGCAACCGCTGCGGCGGACGCTTTGGGCGTTGCGGCGCGAAACCCGCGCTGACCCGGGCACAAAACCGCGGCAAATCAAATCGATGCTCGACGCGCCGTTCTATTCCCGTTCGGTGGTAGAAACGACCGTTAACGGCGAAACCGTCCGCGGTGTGCACGAGGCGCTTGATCTGGATCGCTGGGCCAATCCGCTCCTGAAACCAATGGTTGCTGTGAGAGTACCGCGCCGGCGGAACTGGATTTTCTAGCAGGCCGTGACCGGCGCCGCGCATTACAATGTGTCGGGCTTGATCGGCTCCACATCAGGGTTCAGCCGCCACATCTGGACGTTGAGCGCTGCCGCGACCGTGACCCAAAGCAGATACGGCACAAAAGCGAGCCCTGCCCAGAAATCAAGCTGCATGTGCGTGACCAACGCCCCCAGCACACAAAGCCAGAGCGGCGCCATCACGGCAAGCGAGCCCCTTAGACGCCGAAGGCCGAAAAATACCGGCGTCCACAGGGTCGCAAACCCGGCCTGCGCGGCCCAGAAAGCCATTGCAAAGCCATTCCCCTCCAGAACAGCCACCCGCGCACCGGCGAATGAGATGAGCAGATAGATCGACGTCCACGCCACGGGAAAGGCCCAGTCCGGTGGGGTAAACCACGGTTTTTCCAGTTTCTTGTACCACGCACCCGGCGGAAACAGTGCGCCCGTGGCACCGGCAGCACCGCAGGCAAGCAAAAAGATCGCAAAAAGGTATATATCCATATCCGGCGATATAGCAGGCCGTTACTCGGCTGCCACTCCCTGCCCTCGTGTTTCGCGCGCTCTGAGGTCGGCCATGACCCGGATAAGCCCCTCCATCCGGCCTGTGGTGCGGCTCCCCTGCCCCTGCGCGGCCGCTCCGACCAGAAACGCAACCTCCGGCAGGGGTTTGGCATAGATGACCGGCGACGCAGGCAGAACGGTGGTTCCGGCAGCGCGCAGACCCGCCTTGCCCAACAAAGCGATTTTCTGCGCCTTTGATGTTCTTGCGCGCCGCGTGATACTGTCGTGTCTGTTGCGGCGCACCGATTGTCCGATACCGGCATAGATATAGCGTGCGGCGAAAATTCCGGCGCGCGCCGACATGGGCAACGCGCCTATGCCGGCCTCCGAGCGGATATAGAGCCTGCGCGCCTCGGCGAGCAACCGGCGCACCATCCGGCGTACTTCCGGCGTTGCATCGGGGTCCTGCAGAAACGCATCCACCGACATATCCGCTTCTTCCAGCCAATCAATGGGCAGATATATCCGGCCCGCGCGCGCGTCTTCGCCGACATCGCGGGCAATATTGGTCAGCTGCATCGCCACGCCAAGATCGCACGCACGCGCCAGCGCATTTTCATCCCGAACGCGCATCAACACGCACATCATCGCGCCCACAGCCGAGGCAACCCGCGCCGAGTAGCTCCGCACATCGGACAGCGTTTCATATCGCCGCTCGACCGCGTCCCATGCAAGCCCCTCGAGAAGGGCCTCCGGCAACGCGCGCGGCATATCGAAATCCGCGACTATGGCGGCAAAGGCACGGTCTTCGGGGGCATTGCGCGGGCGGCCCGCGTACGCCAGATCAAGCCGGTCCTGCAGATCGATCACCGCCCTGCCCTTGGCATGACCCTCGTCAACCTCATCGTCGGCGAGCCTGCAAAAAGCGTAAAGCGCCAGCGCGGGATCACGAACCGACGGGGGCAAGAGTTTGGACGCGGCGTGAAAAGACAGCGATCCGGTGCGGATCACGGCCTTGCAATGGTCGAGGTCGCAAGGGTCAATCATTCGGCTGCCAATCTTTGTTCGTCATATTGCCCGCGCACGTCCGGCACCAGCTTCGCCAGCACCTCAGCGGAGGATACCACGCCCGGCAATCCCGCCCCCGGATGCGTTCCGGCGCCCACCAGATACAGACCCCGTGCTTCTTCGCTTACGTTGTGGGGACGGAACCATGCGCTTTGCAGTATCCGCGGCTCAAGCGAGAAACCGGCACCATGAGGAGACAGATACCTGTCGCGAAAGGTTTCAGGGGTGAAAACCAGCTCGGTGCTGATCCGATCCCGGAAGCCCGGCATTACATCTTCGAGCACCGCTGCCACTTTTTCGCGGTACCGCGGCTCCTCGGCCTTCCAATCAACCGCGTCATCCCAACCGATATGCGGCACGGGCGAAAGCACATAGAACGTGTCATCCCCCTCCGGTGCCGCAGAGGGATCGGTAACCGAGGGGCGATGGATATAGAGGCTCATGTCGTCGGAAAGTTTCCCGCGCATGAAAATATCGTTCAGCAGACCGGTAAACCGCGGCCCGTTCAATATCGTATGGTGACCCAGATCGGGCCAATGGTCCTTGGTGCCTTTGGTGCCGAAATACCAGACGTAAAGCCCCATCGACCAACGTTTGCGGCGCAGCTTGGGCACCGTCCAGCGGCGCTTTGCATGGTTGCGCAACAGCCGGTCATAGGTATGGCCCGCATCCGCATTGCTTACGATCAGGGGCGCTTCGAGCGTTTCTCCGGTGGTCAGTGTGACCGCGCGCGCGGCACCGTCCCTGATGACGATTTCATCCGCTTCCGCGCCGTGGCGGATCACCCCGCTCTGGCTGCGCACGACGTCTACCATGGCGTCCGCGATTGCCTGCACCCCGCCCATGGCATAGTGGACGCCGAATTCCTTTTCCAGATGCGCAACCAGCGCATACATCGATGTCACATGGGTCGGGTCGCCACCGATGAACAACGGGTGGAACGACAACGCCATGCGGAGTTTTTCATCGCGCACCCGCGCCGCGGCATGGCCATAGATCGAACGGTCCGCCCGCAGCCACGCAAATGTCGGCAGCACCTTGATCGTTTCCCACAAGCGGTGCATCGGCTTTGCGACCATTCCTTCGAAGCCCACCACATACCGCGCTTCGCTGTCCCGCAAAAACCGGCGGTAGCCTTTCAGGTCATCGGGATTGATACGGGCGACTTCGGCTTCCATACGGGCATCATCACTGCACGCGTTGAAGCGGGTGCCGTCCGGCCATCGGATTTCGTAAAACGGATCAAGCGGGCGCAGATCGACATCCGCCCTGAAATCACGGCCACACGCCTCCCACAGACTTTCGAAAACCTGTGGTACGGTCACAATGGTCGGACCCAGATCAAACCGGTGGCCGTCTTGATCGATGGAAGACCCGCGGCCCCCCGCCCGGTCCAGCCGATCCAGAACCGTCACGGCATAGCCTTTGGCCCCCAGACGCATCGCTGCGGCCAATCCACCCAAACCGGCACCAATCACGATGGCGCGGGTGTCGGACGGCTCGAAGCTTGTGGATTCATCTTTCATATCGATGACGCTACAACTGTCTAGTTAGATTTACAATATTACTGTCGTAGCCTTCCCTGCTTAGCGAATATGTGTAAACCTAAAAGTACACTTAGGGAATCTTACCGTGTCGCAGGTTGTTAGCCTCAGCTTTTTCCGGTTCGGAACATCCCGCGCGCGCCTGTGGGCGTTCGCGATGATGGGGCTGGCGCGCCCCGCGATGAAGCGTACCCCCGGTATCGGGTTCTGGAAACTCTGCGGTTCGGGCACAGGCGAAGGGTTTACCCCCCGACCCGACCTGTCTGTCTATGCGATTCTGGCCACATGGCCCGATGAGGCCACCGCACGACACCAGATGGCCCGCGGCATATTTGCCCGCTACCGCAACAAGTCCATCGAGGACTGGACCGTCTACCTCTCCACGACTTCGGTGCGCGGTGCTTGGGCAGGTGATACGCCCTTTGTCGCCCAACCCGCAGCGCCCGACGCCGATGGTCCGATCGCCGCGCTGACCCGCGCGTCGGTTCGGCTCGGTGTTCTGGGGCGTTTCTGGCGCCGCGTTCCCAACATTTCGGACAAGATCGGCCGCGACCCTTCAGTATTGTTCAAGCAGGGTATCGGCGAACGGCCATGGGTGCATCAGGTCACGTTCTCGATCTGGCCGGATCAGGCGGCGATGAATGCATTTGCCCGAACCGGCCCGCACGCCGAAGCGATTCGCGCCGTACGCGATCACGGCTGGTTTGCCGAAGAACTTTATGCACGGTTTTCACTGGTTGCCGAAGAAGGCAGCTGGGACGGCCGCGCACCTCTTTTGACGAAGGACACCGCATGAAACAGCCCTTCCCGTTTTCCGCCATCGTTGGCCAATCGGATATGAAAAACGCGATGGTCCTGACCGCGATTGACCCGTCCATCGGCGGTGTGCTGGTTTTCGGGGATCGGGGAACGGGCAAATCGACCGCGGTGCGTGCGCTCGCGGCGCTGCTTCCCCCGATCAAGGCGCTGAAGGGATGCCCCGTAAACGCGGCCAGTGCCGAGGACAGCCCGGAGTGGGCCGGGATCAAAACCAAAGCCCAGCACAAGATCCCCACGCCTGTCATCGACTTGCCGCTTGGCGCATCAGAAGACCGAGTCACCGGCGCGCTTGATATCGAAAAGGCTCTGACCAACGGGGAAAAGGCATTTCAGCCCGGATTGCTCGCCCGCGCCAACCGCGGCTATCTGTACATCGACGAAGTCAATCTTCTCGAGGACCACATCGTCGACCTGCTGCTGGACGTGGCACAATCGGGCGAAAACGTGGTCGAACGCGAGGGGCTTTCGATCCGCCACCCTGCCCGCTTCGTGCTTGTCGGATCAGGCAATCCCGAAGAAGGCGAACTGCGACCACAGCTGCTTGACCGGTTCGGTCTGTCGGTGGACGTGGCCAGCCCCACAAACATCGACGAACGCGTTGAAGTCATCAAAAGGCGCGATGCGTATGAGACCGACCATGCGGCCTTCATGCTGCGCTGGCAGGCAGAAGACGCCGCCTTGAGAGACAGGATACTGAAGGCGCGCAAAGCGCTCAAAAGGCTCAAGACGCCCGAACAGAGCCTGCGCGACGTTGCAGAACTATGCATGAATCTCGGATCGGATGGCCTGCGCGGTGAGCTGACCTTGCTGAAGGCCGCGCGCGCGTATGCCGCCTTCCGGGACGATACCGCTCTGGGGCGGAGCCACATCCGCGACGTTGCCGGTTTGGCGCTGCGACACCGGATGCGGCGCGACCCACTGGATGATGCAGGCAGCGGCACCCGTGTTGCACGTATTGTCGAAGAGACATTGGGCGCAGGATGACCCCCTGGGCGCAAGCGACAACGGCGTTGGCCTTGCTTGCCATTGATCCGGGGCTGGGGGGTATGGTGCTGCGCTGTCGGGCATCGCCCGTCCGCGACGCGCTGGAAAAAGCGCTGCCCCGTCTCCCCTTGTCGATCGCAAAGCTGCATCCCGCGATGTCACCGGATGTGCTCGATGACGGCATAGATATTGCCGCGACACTTGCCGCCGGAACGCTGGAAAAACGGCGCGGCCTTCTCGAAAAACCGGCGACATTCGTGCTGTCGATGGCCGAACGGTCATCGGGCTACCTATCGGCGCGCCTGGCCAATACGCTTGACCAACGCGCCGGACATATCGTCATCGCGCTCGATGAAGGGACCGCCGATGAAGCGACACCTGCATCGCTTGCGGATAGGTTGGCATTTCACGTTGACCTGAACGATAGTCCTATCTCGAGCATCGGTCCCATTCCCGAATTTCGCCAATTTAGAGACGATATTGGCGCGACAGAAGATGTTATTGAGGCATTGGTCAACCTCTCGGTCCGACTAGGCATAGACAGCCTTCGCGCACCCGCACTGGCGCTGCGCGCGGCCAAGGCCCACGCCCTTTTGCACAACCGCGATACCGTCACTGACCCCGATATCAGCGCCGCTGTCGCTTTGGTGTTTGCCCACCGCGCGACACGCCTGCCGCATCCGGATGAGACGCAAACGTCCGATCCGCCCAGCGACGCCCCCCAGCAGCTGACACCGCAAGACGGTATGATACCGGAAGACATGTTGCTTGACGCGGTCAAGGCCGCGCTGCCCCCTGTCCTGCTGGATACCCTTTCGTCGGGCAAAGCCGCACCAAAGGCACAAGCGGGCGGCGCGGGCCGAAAAATTCGAGGCCGGCGCCGTGGGAGACCCCTACCCGCGCGACAGGGCGGAGACAGTTCCGGGAGACCTGATCTGATCGCCACGTTACGCGCTGCGGTCCCTTGGCAGACGCTGCGCCAAAATCCATCGAACCCCCGGCACGGGCCTGTCATTCGCAAGTCGGATTTGCGCTACGCCCGTTTCCAGCACCACTCTGACAGGCTGCTTATCTTTACGGTCGACGCGTCCGGATCCGCCGCGATGGCCCGTCTGGGCGAAGCGAAGGGTGCGATAGAACTTCTGCTCGCCCAGGCCTACGCCAGCCGGGACCAGGTTGCCCTCGTTTCATTCCGCAAAGATGCGGCGGAAGTGCTGCTTGAACCCACACGGTCTCTGGTACAGACAAAACGGAAGCTTGCGGATCTTCCCGGTGGCGGCGGCACACCCTTGGCCGCCGGACTGATCGCTGCGCAGCATCTCGCCCTTCAGTCACGAAACAAGGGGTTAGACCCCCACATCGTCCTGCTGACGGATGGTCGCAGCAACATCGCGCTGGACGGCGCGCCAGATAGAAAGCGGGCCGCGCAAGACGCGGGTCGTGCCGCCGATGCGCTTGCCACAGCCGGTCTTTCAGGGTTGGTGATCGATACCGGGCGCAGACCGGAGGCCGGACTGGCAGCGCTCGCACGGCGCTGGCGCGCTGGCTATCTGCCCCTTCCCCGCGCCGATGCTCAGCAAGTGTCGGCTGCAGTGTCTGCGTCGTTTGGCCCCTGATGAAGTGGGAGACGGAAAAATACGACTGGCCGATGTCAGCTTGTTCGAGATTTGTCCGAAGCGGCCCACATCACTGGCACGTTCAGGTATCTGGCACAGGTGAGACACTGCTTTTGCTTCACGGCGCAGGTGGCGCAACACAAAGCTGGCGCCACCTTTTCCCGATGCTTGCGAAAGATTACAAGGTCGTCGCAATCGACCTACCGGGCCAGGGCTTCACCCGCCTGGGTGCACGCCACCGCTGCGGGCTCGAGGAGATGGCGGAGGACATAGCGGGCCTTTGCCGGGATGAAAACATCCAACCCCGCGCAATAGTTGGACATTCGGCGGGTGCGGCGATCGGCTTTGACCTCGCGCCGCGGTTGCCGAAGACGCCTCATGTCATAGGCATCAACGCAGCACTTGCCCATTTCAAGGGGGTCGCAGGGCTTCTGTTTCCGCTTATGGCAAAAACGCTCGCGATGATGCCAGGCGTCGCGGGCCTTTTTACGGCACAGAACGGAAACGCAAAGTCGGTCAGGCGGCTCATCGAAGGGACAGGCTCAACACTGCCCCTTGATGATTTGGGGTATTACAGACGGCTTGTCGGGGACCGAGACCACGTCAATGCGACGCTGCAGATGATGGCACAATGGGATCTTGGCCCCTTGCTATCCCGCCTACCGCGCCTTGACGTTCAAGGCCTTTTGATCGCCGGAAGTCGTGATAAAGCAGTGCCGTCCCAAACATCTGCGCAGATCTCCAGCCAGATGAAACACGTCGGATTCAAACTGGTTGATGGCTTGGGACACCTTGCTCACGAGGAAGACCCTGCAAGCATGCGCAAAATGATCGCTGCTTATATAAGTGACTACTGAATCTGGTTATAAACCTTTATTTTCAGCAGCTTAACGTCAGGGTTACCCGCGGGTAACCCTGCTTTTCCCAGATTACTCGCCTTTCAGCACGGCCTCGAAAGCCTCTATCGCCTTGGCGAGCTGATCTTTGGGAACATTCGCGTAGTCACGCTTGCCCACAATCCGGCACTCGCCTTTTCTGGCCGTGACTTTGGTCTCGCCGATGCGGAACTCGAACTTCTCTGAGGCCTTTGCCTTCGGTGACTTCGTTGCGGCGGCAGGCTTGGGTGGCGCAGATGCGAACGACTTGAGAATGCGAAGTTGATCCGCCTCATCCGTCGCCTGCCGAAGCTCCGCACGCAGCGCGTCAGCCCCCTGCCCTGCCCTCAAAAGCCGCGACACCTCTACGCCCAGATTGCGCGCAACTGCTTTGGGCCAGCGCAAATCCTCGCCGAGAGACTGCATCAGAAAAACGAAGGCCCGAACATAGGACCGCTTGGTCTTATGTAGCGACGCATAAAGCCGAAGCACCATCGCCTCTGCGTCGCCGCCTTCGACGCTATCGTCCTGTGCCGCGGTGATCGCAACCTGTGCCATTTCCGCAAAGGTCAGGTTTTCACGAACGACGTTCTCTTCGACCATATCGACATAACGTTCGATCCGGTCCGCGCCATCCGTTTCGATCCGCGCGGTCACACTTGCGAACTGCGGATCACCGGTTTCGGCAAAAAGCTGGCTCAGTGCAGTGAAGCGGCGCCACCCTTTCTTGAGCTGCAAGGCGCCAGCTTCGTCGCGATATACTTCGATCGGTTCTTTCTGTCCCCGTTCGCGAATGGAGGACTTCAACTCTTCCATTTCGTCACTCGCCGCGACATCGTCCAGCGCAAGCCGGTCGCGGGGCAGATCGCTCGTCGATATCTCACCCAGCGGCACAGCGACCAGAACGCGGCCTTCATCCTGCGCTGCACGGAACGCTTTCGCGTCATCGGCATTCTTGCGGCGCTGCTCTACTTTCGCTTCCGTAGCCTCCGTCAGGCTTTGCGCAGTTTCCCGCACCGCGGCACCCATGGGGCCTACCGTGCGGATCCGGGGTTCGGATTTCTGCTTCGGCGCATCGTCGATGGGCCCGAAGCCGAATTTATTCTTGCCGCTCATGTGTCACCCTTTCCTGTTTGCGCGTTGTCGCGCCACGCCGCCAACACAGTGTCCTTGAACTCTCCGTAGGCACGGTCGAAGCTCTGCCGCGCCCGTTTCCAGGTTTCCCGTGTCATCTGCCGATAGTCCTGTTCGTATACGCTCATCTGGAAACGTCCCGATTGCTCCACCGCGCGAGTCATCTCGATCGGATTGCTGCACACATCCGCGCCAAAGACGTTTCGGAAGGCATCCATCATCGCGGAGTGTAAAGGATTGGTCGCCTCGAACCGGGTCATGAGCAAACGGATGTCCTTGAAGGTTTTGGGCAGCGTCAGCCCAGCGTCTTCCGCCATGCCGGAAAACCCGTCGGAGATATCGGCCATCGCGTCTCCCAATTGCCCCAGGTAAGAGGTCGTGCTGTCGTATTCCCAGTAACCGGGGCCCGACGGGATGTAGAGGATATCGCTCGCAAAAGCTGCGTTTAGAGACTGGTACCCGATGGCAGGCGGGCAATCAAAGATGATCACGTCGTATTGGTCGTCGGGCAATTCATCGAGATAGCGGGCGACGCACCCGAAGAATGACCATGCTTTGTGCAGACTGCGGTACTGCGCCGATGCGAACTCTACAAATGCCGCATTGGCACAGCTTGGTATGATGTCGATCGTGGGCCAGCACGTTGGTTGAATGAAGTCCTGAAACCTCTGGGTTCCGATGCTTTGCACATCTTCCGGCAGCTCGTCCGAGGAAGGGTAGGGGCAATCGTCAGGGTCGTCGTAGCTTTCTGCGATGCGGTCTGCCTCTCTGCACAGATCCCTGCACATGATCCCCCAAACCGTATTCCACTCCTTTACCTCGACGATCCCCATTGAATGGGTCAGTGTCGCTTGCGGGTCGAAGTCGATACACAAGACCCGGTAGCCGTCCAGCGCGGCGGCATTGGCGAGATGCTGCGCCACCACTGTCTTACCCACGCCGCCTTTGAAGTTGCTTACCGCAATCCGCATGGCACGCCCCTTGAGCCGTTCGGGCTGCAGGTTCTTTCCTCGAAATCTGAGCCTGCGGCGCAGTTCGTTGATCTCCTCCAGTGAAAACCAGCGTTGCCGTCCGTCTTCCTGTGTTTCGCCCTGGGGCAGGGACGGATCGTCGGCCAGTTTCTTGCGAAGCGTATCGGCCGGAACGTCGAACATGAATTGGCTAATTTCCCAGATGGAAAACGGACGAAGTGCCTTGATCTCCCCAGGGCTGAAAGTTGCACGCCGAACCGCCGCCTGCTGTGCGAGGCTCCGGTCGTTCATGTTCTGAAGGTCTGTATGGTCTCTCATTTTTGTCTGCTCTTGTTTTTGGACGCTATTTGCAGAATAACGGGATTTGGGAAAGACGCAAAAGAAGAAATCGGGAATTTGCGCTTTTTCGACTGCCTGCGCGAAATAACGGGACAAAGCGCACCCGGATCAAATTTGATTTGGTGACACTTATGGCCTGTTCCAGACATATAGGGTGACATCAGAGAGGCAATTGGGTGACGCCTTGCATGACACCCTTCACCTAAACTAACCTGATTTCTAAATGAGATTTGGTATGACCCCTCAATCCCGTACTTTCAAATCCATTGACAGAAAACGGGATTTCGTGCCTTCATGGACCTAATCAGAATCGGCCCCGCCAGACGGGTCGGCTGAATAAAAACAGAGGCGATGCAGTGAGATCCCAATGGAACCTAAAAGGTTAACCGGCGCCCATGCCGCGGCGCTGAAGTATGATGTTTTGACAGCGATCAGTCTCAAAGGACTGCATGGCGAAGCGCATGACGCCTTGTCAATGATGCGGCTCCTTGCAGTGGTGACCGCGCGATACAACTGGGCCCGTGACGAGTTGTCGATCGGACAGAAAGATATGGCCCGGATGTGGGGGGTCACCGAACGCACGGCGAAACGCGAAGTAAAGCGCTGGTTGGCGACAGGTGTCGTGACGTGTTCGCGGCCGGGCGTGCGGGGCAGGGTGGCGGCCTACCGTATCAACCTGCGCACCCTGTATAATGCCACAGCAGATTACTGGCATACGGTCGGGCCCGATTTTGTGGCGAGGATGGGTGCGGGACAACTCGATGCCGCGGCCAAGGTCGTTCGAGTAGACTTCAAAGCGCAGCAACCGTCATCTCCGCCACGGCCCACGGCGCCGGAATGGGCCGCGGCAAGCGCCTATATTCAGAGCGCCCAGCCACAAGTCCACGCGAGTTGGATCGCACCGCTTGAATTCGTGGGCGATGATGGCGTGACCGTACGTCTGCGCGGGCCGTCGCCCTTTACTGCCCGCTATGTCGAGACACACCACGCAAAGCTGATTGTGGATGCGGTTGAGACCTGTATTGGCCCCTTGCGCCGCGTGATTATTGAAGCGCCTTAGGCGTTGCGCACCGTGTCTATCATCAACTGTACGTTTTCCGGATCCGCGTCCGGCGTGATACCGTGGCCGAGGTTGAAGATATGCGGCCCGCCGCGCAGCGCCTCAACAATCCGCCGCGTTTCGGACACAAGCGCCTCACCGCCGGTCACCATATGCGAAGATTTCAGGTTGCCCTGTACACACCCGTCAGGCTGCACATGCTGCGCGACCCAACTCGCATCAACGCCGTCGTCGATGGCGATACAATCCGCACCGATCGCCGCATGCGCGCCTTGATACCGTTCGCCTGCACCCCGGGGGAATGCGATGATCGGGACATGTGGATGCTTTTCCTTGAGCGCGGAGGTGATCCGCTGCATTGGCTTGATCGAATACTGAGCAAAGTCAGCACCTTGGAGAGAGCCAGCCCAGCTGTCGAAAATCTTCATGACCTCGGCGCCCGCCTCAATTTGGGCGGACATATAGTGAATCGTGGCTTCAGTGATCCGATCCATCAACGCATCGAAAACCACGCGATCTGCGTCTTTCAAAGCGTGCGCTGGACCCTGGTCCGGCGTGCCACGACCGGCGATCATATAGGTGGCCACCGTCCAGGGTGCGCCGGCGAAACCGATGAGAGTGGTCTCGGAAGGCAACTCACGCGATAGAATCTTTACCGTCTCATAGATTGGCGACAAATGGTCGTGGATCGCATCGGCAGGAACCAATTTGTCCAGTTCCGCCTGCGACGTAATCGTCGAGAGCCGGGGGCCTTCTCCCGTGACGAACCAAAGATCTGCGCCCAACGCCTGCGGAACCAGCAAAATGTCGGCAAAAAGGATTGCGGCATTAAACCCGTAGCGGCGGATGGGTTGCAATGTAACTTCGGCTGCAAGTTCGGGATTGTAGCACAGCGACAGGAAATCGCCCGCTTGTGCACGCGTTGCGCGGTACTCGGGCAGATAGCGGCCAGCCTGGCGCATCATCCATATCGGTGGCGTGGGCAACACTTCACCGGCGAGTGCGCGGAGCACGGTTTTCTTGGCTGTCATGGAAGGTCTCTTTGTTGGTATGGCTTGCGGGCATCATGCACCGCGCCGATGGTAAGACACAAGAGTTGTCAGCTTTGGTTTACACCGCTAGGAATGGCCTATGACGTTGAAATTACCGACCCCCGCCCAACCCCTCAAAATCGGCACCAGAGGCTCGCCACTGGCGCTCGCGCAGGCGCATGAAACCCGCGAAAGGCTCGCGCATGCGTTTGAATTGCCGTTCGAGGCGTTCACGATTGTGGTGATCAAGACCACGGGTGACAAGATTATCGACAGGCCGCTGAAAGAAATCGGGGGCAAGGGGCTTTTCACCCGCGAGATCGAAGCCGATATGCTGGCGCATAAGATCGACATTGCGGTCCACTCGATGAAGGATATGCCGACGGTTCAGCCCGATGGCCTGCTGCTCGACACTTATCTGCCCCGCGAGGACGTGCGCGATGCGTTCATATCGCCGGGCGACACAGCACTCGAAAATCTGCCTTCGGGAACAAAGGTGGGCACATCAAGCCTGCGCCGTCGTGCTCAATTGATGGCCAAGCGTCCCGATCTGGAAGTCGTTGAATTCAGAGGCAATTTACAGACCCGCCTCATGAAACTCGATCAGGGCGTGGCTGCCGCTACTTTTCTGGCCATGGCTGGCCTGAACCGCCTGGCGATGGACGATGTCCCCAAAACACCCATCGAGACAGATGTCATGCTGCCCGCCGTGGCACAGGGCGCGATCGGTATAGAACGGCGCACCGATGACACCCGTGTGGCCGCGATGCTTGAAGCGATACATGACATTCCAACCGGCCAACGTCTCGCGGCGGAGCGGGCGTTTCTGCTGGAACTCGATGGATCCTGTGAGACGCCAATTGCAGGTCTTGCGGAACTTGACGGCACCACATTGCATCTGCGTGGCGAAGTGCTCAGGCCCGACGGGTCCGAAGCGCTCGACGATGCGATGTCCTGTCCGATAGAGGACGGCGCCGAAGCGGGCCGGCTAATGGCCCAAAAGCTTCTCGCGCAGGCGGGGCCCGGTTTCTTCGACTGGCGCGATTGAACGCCAAAGGGTGCGAAGGCCACTCCCGCCAATCTCATTTGGCCGAAAATACTCAATCCCGGACCATCAACCAGCGGGGCAGGGGTGTTCAGGCGACCGCGTGACTGATCGCGCACTGCTTCCACAGATGGCTGAGCGCATTGACGAGATGCTCGATGTCGGCATCTGTATGAAGCGGTGACGGCGTAAAGCGCAACCGCTCGGTTCCCTTGGGCACCGTCGGGTAGTTGATGGGTTGAACGTATATGCCCCATTCGTCCATGAGGTAATCCGCAAGCATCCGCGTCTTAACGGGATCCTTGATCATCACGGGCACGATATGGGAATCGTTTGCCATGTGTGGGATACCAGCCTGATCCAGACGGGCGCGCAGCTTTGCAACCTGCTTGCGCTGGCGCAGACGTTCATCGTTCGATGTCTTGAGGTGCATGATTGACGCGCGCGCGGCCGCGGCGACCGCCGGGGGCAGGGCGGTGGTAAAGATAAAGCCGGACGCAAAGCTGCGGATAAAGTCGCAAAGTGCGGCCGAGCCCGTGATATAGCCTCCGACCACGCCGTAGGCCTTTCCAAGCGTCCCTTCAATAAGCGTGATCCGGTCAGCCAGACCCTCGCGCTCGGATACGCCGCCGCCGCGTGGCCCGTACAGGCCCACGGCATGCACTTCGTCGAGATAGGTCATGGCGCCGTATTTTTCCGCCACCTCAACGATCTCGCGCATGGGGCAAATATCCCCGTCCATCGAGTACACGCTTTCGAACGCGACAATCTTCGGCACGTTTGCGGGCAGGGCGGCCAGTTTTGCTTCCAGATCGGCAACATCGTTATGTTTCCAGATCACCTTGTCGGCTTTGGAATGGCGAATGCCTTCGATCATCGACGCGTGATTGCCTGCGTCCGACAGGATGACACAGTTTTCCAGACGCGACCCGAGACAGGACAGCGCCGCCCAATTTGACACATATCCCGACGTGAACAGCAGCGCCGCCTGTTTTCCGTGCAGGTCCGCCAGTTCAGCCTCCAGCAAGAGGTGGTCGTGATTGGTCCCCGAGATGTTGCGCGTGCCGCCCGCTCCGGTGCCGGTACGCTGGACTGCTTCGCACATGGCGGCAATCGTCAGCGGGTTTTGCCCCATGCCGAGATAGTCATTCGAACACCAGACGGTGACATCGCGTTTCTCGCCCTCGACGTGATTGGCCGCACGGGGGAACTTCCCGCATTTACGCTCGAGTTCGGCAAAATACCGGTAGTTGCCTTCGGATTTCAGCTGATCGAGTTGTGAGGTGAAAAGCGCGTCAAAGTTCATGGGGATTGTCCTGTCTTGTCGTCGGAGTTGGCAGCATCCAGCGCCAAAGTTTTGCGTCTGGCAGCGGCACCACCATCAGCCAGTGTTCAAGAGCCGCGAGCGCGGCGAGGGCGGTCAGCAAGGCGAATCCGACGGTTGCGGCCGAATCTCCCTGCGCGGAAATCAGTCGTTCGGCAAAGCAGGCCGCCGTGATCGACAAAAAGGTAACGCCAATGGGAAAGGCGAGCGTAATCGGCCCCTGGCGGAAATAGGAGGTCAGATGGGCCAGCGGGCGGGGCACGAATTCCGTATTGATCCGCGGCACACCGAAGAACAGGTTCAGCTTCGCCGAGATGCGGGCTGTAAACAGGATAATGTAGCTCCAGAGCCCGACCGTGTTGGGTGCATCCACGGTGATAATGACGACCGCGAGCAAGGCGGCAGCCAAGAGCAGCTCATGGCGTGATACGGTATCCCACGCCCGCGCAAACCGGGGATATCCGGTCAGCCCGCTTGGACATGAGCGGCGTTCCGGCCCGGTGATCACACCGGACAGGAATGCAAGTTCGATCCAGCCCCAAATCAACAGGACGCTTACAAACGCGACATAGGCGTTCGCCACGGTTTGCGCTTGTGCACTGATGACCAGACCGGCAAAGCCCAAGGCACACAGCGGCACCGACAGGAATACATTTCGCCCGTGCGCCACCGCCTGCCCACCATCCGCCCGTCGCACGACGAGCAGAATGGCGCCGGTGAAAAACCACCAGGCAAAAAGGGCAAAGAGGGCTGCGAACCAGGCGGTGTGCATCAGTAGGCGGGCTCCATGACCGGGCTTTCGGGCACATCATGCCGGATTGCCGGGATCGTGTAGATGGCGATGAACGCCCTGGCCGCTTTCGCCATGCCTCCCAGTCGTTTGATCGTGCCGGCAACGCCGCCCTGTGCCTTGCCTTGCGCGACCTGCCGGCTTGCCGTTTCCATGCGGTCGAGATTGGGCCGCCAGCGCGGATGGTCGATATCGAGCGTGATCGGAAAGACCTGCTTGGAGATCTCGGACGTTTTGCGGAACACTTCCTGCCCGTACCACGTCACATCCACGCCCAAAGCGTCGTGGAACAGCGGACGCTGGTGGTCCCGAACCCACATGGTCGAATACACGGCTGTCAGGAAGAACTTGATCCAAAGCTTATTGGTGATTGTATTCGTCAATTTAGGGTCTGTTTTCATGAGCAGGGCAAAGGCCTCGCCATGCGAGAACTCATCGTTGCACCATTCACGGAACCAGCTGAAAATCGGATGAAACTGCTTGTCCGGGTTCTGCTCGAGGTGACGGTAGATCGTGATATAGCGGGCATAGCCGATCTTTTCCGACAGATAGGTGGCGTAGTAGATGAATTTGGGCCGGAAGTAGGTGTATTTCTTCTGCTGGGTCAGAAAGCCGAGGTTCACGCGAATGCCAGCCTCGCGCAGCGCATCGTTAATGAACCCGGCGTGCCGTGCTTCGTCGCGGGCCATCAGCTGAAACAGCGTGGTAATGTCCGAATTGCTGCCGCGCCGCTTCATTTCCTTATAAAGCACGCATCCCGAAAACTCCGCCGTGCAGGATGATATGAGAAAGTCGATGAATTCTGCACGCAACGCGGGGTCCATGCCCTCCCAATCGACCGTGCCCCACGCTTCGTTTTTCTTGAAATGACCCTTGTTAGGGTCTGATTTCATCTGCGCGA
Source organism: Sulfitobacter sp. S190 (assembly GCF_025141935.1). Lineage (NCBI taxonomy): Bacteria > Pseudomonadati > Pseudomonadota > Alphaproteobacteria > Rhodobacterales > Roseobacteraceae > Sulfitobacter > Sulfitobacter sp. S190. Next base: position 49,312 of record NZ_CP081121.1, read on the forward strand.
TCAACCGGTCCCAGTCCTGACGGACCGGTGTGACATCGATCGCGTCCATTTCGGCGAAATCCGTGGTGTAGAATCGCGGCGTCAGCAGCGTGTTCTGCATCGCGACTTCGGTGGCTTTTTCCGACGTCATCTCGGGCGTGTCGAGCGCGTCTTGCGCGGCGATCGCCTCTTCGGCGGTATCGGCAAAGGCGGAATGTGTTGGCTTGTTCATGACAGCACCTCCTCGGAGAAGGAGAATTCGCACAGTTCCATGAATTCGAAATCCCCTGTCGCGCGGGTCCATAGCCGTTCGACCGCGCTGGCGCGGATGATTGTGGCCGTGCGTTCCTCGCGGATGACCTCACCGTAGGGGGCCATGATTTCCGCGCCGTGCACCTGCACGCTGTCTCCGGGGTTCACGACCGCCCCGTTGAGGAATTTCACATGTGCAGAAAGCTCTTCGAAGCGGTGCGAGATCGTGACCTCGCAGGGTGCCTGTTCTCGTGTTCTGGTCAAAAGTCCCATGTCAATTTGTCCCTTGGTTTGTGTCGATCAGCGTGGCGAAGGCTGCGACATTGTCCTGGCCGTATCCAATGAGCGCGAGGCTCCAGCCGGTTTGGTCGTCGAGGATATCAGTGCGCCCGCCGGAGCGGCGGACGAGGCGGATGGGTGCCGTTGGATCGGCGCCCTGTACCTTGCGTTCGCGCATCACAGCGACCCAGACCACATCGATAAAGCCCGACTTAGGGTCGGTTGATGCTGCGATCTGCTGGCCGTCGGTGTCGAGGATGCGAATGCCCGTGGTGCGGTCACCGTCGAAATATACCGTACGCTCGGCTTCGATGCGGGGCAGGGCGGCGACGCCCGTCAGGGGGCGATTGGTGATGCGTGCATAGCTGACGAGGATCAGCGCGGATGCCATCAGGGCGAACATCGCAATGACCAATGCGCGCGGCACCATTTCGCGGTCACGGGCTTTCATCTGATTGGCGAGTGAGGATGTGTTGGCCATGATGATTACTCTGCCGCCATCGGACCAGACACACCTTGTGCTGGATCAACTTTTACAATTTGGGGCTGGCTGACCCGTGTTTCGGCCGCATCGGCAAAGATGCGTGCCACGCGCGCCGCATCCGGAATGGCACGAAAGGCCGGTTGCGTGCGGGTGATGGTCCATGGCCGCACGTGGGGCCATGTCATGATGTGCGAAAAGCGGGTGTCACCTGTCAGCTCGAAACTGATGGTACCAAAGCCGGTTCGGCGGATTTGTGCTTCGGCATTGCGGATGCATACATATGGCAGGTTCAGCGTCATGGTCAGAGCAGCACCGATGCGCATGGCGACACGCTTGTTGGTCAACGTATAGACCGTGGCGCGGGCCTGTACCCAGGCCATTACGAACACCACCGCGCAGGCAACGGCCCCTGCCAACAGCAACGGAATGCCGTGGCCCATCGCAGTGGGCAGCGGCACGGTGGCCGACGACACCCCGACCCGCCAGATGGCCAGCAAAACGAAATACCCCATGATCCAGTTCATTTTCCATGCGTCTTTGGCCAGACGCAGTGGATTTGGTGCCCCTTGCCAGATGATGTGTTCATCCTCGGGCAATTCCTCTGGCAGTCCGCGAACGGGTTCGAATTTGAAGTCGTCGTGATGCATGGTCTTTGTCCCTTTTGGTTGGCCGGGGCGGTTGGCTGATCGCCCCGGCGTCCGTGATCGTGGATCAGAACTTCGGCTCTACCCGTTTCGGATCGGCGTACAGCGTGCCGCCGCCGAAGTAGGCCATGATCTTTTCTTCCTCGAGCAAGGTGATCGAGCTGTCGGATTTGGTGGTCGGAATGCCGTCGAAATTCGCGGCATAAAGGGACCGCACGGCAATCCGGTCGCTTTTGATGCGGGCGAAATTCGCGGGGATCAGGCGCGTTTTGCCGGAGCCTTCGGGGTTCACATCGACCGTGAGGTAGCGGACGTACTGCTCGGGGATATCGACCCACATATCGGTTACACGGCCGATGACCTCACCGTCGCCTGCAATCACGGGTTTGCCGCGCGGATCGGTGCCCGCGGCCACGGCGAAATCGTCCAGCTTGCTCAGCGGTTGGATCTTGTCATGCCCGTGTGCGTCAAGCTCGGGCCAGTCATTCCGCGGCGCCCAGGATGCCGGCCCGACACCGTCAGCCATGGGATCGCCTGTCGGCACATAGGGCGATCCGGCCGAAACGCCGGTGCGCTCGAGCGCGATATTGTCGCGGTCGCCACGCTGACCGGAGGGAACCACAACATCGCCGCGTCCGTGCGGCAGGTGGAACGTCTTGTCCTTGGGCACCGGAAACGGCCCCTGGTTCGGCGCGGTGTCGCCGTCGTCGGTCTCGAGCGGGTAACCTTCGCGCATGTTTTCCGTCTGAAGATAAAAAACCAGCCCTGCGAAGAAGAGCCAGAACAGCCAGATCGCGGCGCTTGCCAGATCGAAGTTTCCAAAAAATTCAGTGCCAACCATTAGGGGGTCCTCCGGGGTGTTGTCGTCATGTCGGGAAGTCGGCAAGACCGATAGGCCCCGCCGGTTTCGGGTTTACCGCACGGGCGCGGACCAACGGGCCAAGCGCGATAAGGGTGATGAAAAGCAGACCAATTTCGAGATGGTACACAGCCGAGTAGCCGGTTGCGTTTGATTGCAGGGCCGGTCCGAGTGTCCCTTCGAGCGCTGCGTGATTGATGATGTCGCGCAATGCACCGCCCGCAAAGATCGAAACCCCTGCCGCGGTGGCCTGTGCGGCCCCCCATGCGCCAAGTGCGAGACCCTTGCCCGCAGTGCCGGTCGTCTTGATGGTCATCGCAGAGGTGAGCGTTGCCACCGAGAACAACCCACCGCCCAGGCCGATGCAGAATGCGCCCGCGAAGAATAGCGTGCCGCTGGAGAGCGGCGCTGCGAAGATGACGGCGCAAAAGGCCATAAGGCCGATCAGGATGCCGCGTGCGGCCATTCGGTGCGGGCTGAGGCCGGTTTTGAGCCACCGGGCCGCGGCCGCAAAGCCGATTAGCGCACCGCCAGCCCACATCGCGGTGAGCAGGGTGGTCGCGGAGACCGATAGGCCAAGCACTTCGCCGCCGTAGGGTTCGAGCAGCACATCCTGCATGTTGAAGGCCAGCGTGCCGAGGAAAACGACGACCAACAGGCGTGCGGCGTCGTTGCCTTGGGTCAGATCGCGCCACGCGTCAGAAAAAGCCGGACGTGGCGCTGCGCGTTCCGCTCGGGACATCGGATTGACCTTTTCCTGTTTCCATAGGGCAATGATATTCAGCACGATGGTCACGACAGCGGCGCCCTGAACCACCTGCACCAGACGCAGCGCCGAAAAATCACGCAACAGGGTACCGATCAGAACCGCAGAGACACCCATTCCGATCAGGAACATGACGTAAAGGAGGGCAACGACCTGCGGTCGTGTTTCATCGCTCGCTCGGTCCGCGGCAAGCGCGAGACCGGCTGTCTGGGTCATGTGCATGCCCAAACCGGTAAGCAAAAAGGCAAGTGCGGCGCCGACTTCTCCGGCCCAACCGGGGCCCGCGACCTGATCACCGGACAGTACCAGCAGCCCCATAGGCATGATGGCGAGCCCGCCGAATTGCCACAAGCTGCCGAACCACAGATAGGGGATACGCTTCCAGCCGATCGCGCTGCGATATGTGTCGGAGCGAAACCCAAGGAGCGCGCGGAAGGGGGCCACCAGAACGGGGATCGCGATCATGACGGCGACGATGGTCGCGGCGACGCCCAACTCCACGATCATGACCCGGTTCAACGTGCCAAGCAGCATCACCGACGCCATGCCGACCGATATCTGGAAAAGAGACAGCCGCAACAATTGGCCAAGCGGCAGTTGTTCGCTGATCGCGTCGGCAAACGGAAGCGTGCGCAGGGTGGCGTTCTTGAGTGCGGTGTGCAGGCTCATGGCGTGAATTCCAGTGCCTGACTGATGTAGAAACCCGATGTGACACGCTGCACGTCATGCAGTTGTCCGTCGCCCAGGGAAGCTGCAATCGACGCGGAGGTATGGGGCACCATCGTGGGAGAGCGGTCCGCGCGGGGAAACAGTTTCCCGGCCCGCCACATCATCATCAGCAAAGGCGTTCTGGGGGCGACGGTAAATACCATGTTGCCCGCCAAACGCGGGGCAAGCGACCCCAGAATGGACCCGATGTCGGGTGCGGAATAATAGATCAGGCTGTCCATCGCAACGATATGGTCGAAGCTGCCAAACGCCGGATCAAGCATGTCACCGGAGGAAAAGCTGACGCGGTGCGCCAGATGTTCGGGTGTTCTTAGACGTGCGATATCAATGAGTTGCGGCGAAATATCGACACCGGTCACCACCGCGCCCCGCGCGGCGAGTTCAAACGCCAGTGCGCCTGTGCCGCATCCCGCATCGAGCACACGCCGCCCGCTCAGATCGTCGGGCAGCCGGGACAGGATCAGCGCGCGCATCTTGTCACGTCCCGCTCGGACGGTTGCGCGAATACCCGAAACCGGCGCATCGGACGTCAGCCGTTCCCAGGTGCGGGTCGCGGTTTTGTCGAAATACGTCTCAACCCGGTCGCGGGTTTTCCCGTAATCGACCGAGGCCACCGGCCTGTCAAAATGTGGCGCACCGTCGGCCATCAATCAAATCCCAGCAGTTCGAAGATTTCGCGGTCGGGCAGGGGGGCAGGCGCCAAAGGCTCTGTGCCGTTCCACAGTGTTTCCGCGAGGCGGATGTATTCTTTCTGGACCGCGGCGATATCGTCATCGAGATCCATTTCGAACAACGTCTTTTTCTTCAGACGGCTGCGGCGGATCGCATCGAGATCGGGCATATGCGCGATGCGGTTGAAGCCGACGGTCTTGCAATAGCGGTCGACCTCGTCGGTATCCTTTGACCGGTTGGCAACACAGCCGGCCAGACGCACTTTGTAGTTGGCGGATTTGGCCTGAACGGCAGCGATGATGCGGTTCATCGCATAAATGCTGTCGAAATCGTTGGCCGTGACAATCAGCGCACGGTCAGCGTGCTGCAAGGGGGCTGCAAAACCGCCGCAGACCACATCGCCCAGAACGTCGAAAATCACGACATCGGTGTCTTCCAGCAGGTGGTGCTGTTTGAGCAACTTTACGGTTTGGCCCACCACATAACCCCCGCAACCGGTGCCGGCGGGGGGGCCGCCCGCCTCAACGCATTTAACGCCGTTGAAGCCTTCGAAAACGAAATCCTCGGCGCGCAGTTCCTCGGGATGGAAATCGACTTCTTTCAGGATGTCGATCACGGTCGGCACGAGCGTCCCTGTCAAAGTGAACGTGCTGTCATGTTTGGGATCACAACCGATTTGCAGAACCCGTTTGCCGAGCTTCGAGAAGGCCGCCGAAAGATTGGACGATGTTGTCGATTTGCCGATGCCGCCCTTGCCATAGACGGAAAACACCTTGGCGCCTTCGATTTTGGCGCTTTCGTCCTGATGCACCTGCACCGATCCTTCGCCGTCCTGACCCCGAAGGGTGGGGATGCCTTTGTCGAGTGGGCTCATGCTGTTTCCTTTGCGTGTTTCATTCGGCCGAAATTCCTTCCAGCTGATCCTCGATCGCGTCTGCGGCGTCTTGCAGGGCGGCGAGCGTGTCTTCGTCGGGTGTCCAGTAGTCGCGCTCCGATGCTTCGATCAGGCGATTGGCCATCCGCATGGAGGCTTGCGGGTTCAGATCGGCGAGCCGTTTGCGCATGGCGTCATCAAGCACAAAGGTCTCCGACAGGCGTTGGTAGACCCACGGATCAACCGTGCCGGTGGTGGCGGACCAACCGACAGTATTGGTGATGTGTGCTTCGATCATGCGCACGCCTTCGTGGCCGTGATTGAGCAGCGGTTCGTAGAATTTCGGGTTCAGGCTGCGGGCACGGGTTTCGAGTGCGACCTGATCCTTGAGCGTGCGCACCTTGGTGCCGCCCATTGTCTGATCACCAATATAAACGGGTGTGTCTTCCCCGCCCTTGGCGCGTTTTACGGCAGACGCGATGCCGCCCAGCGTATCGAAATAATGGTCGACCGATGTCACGCCCAGCTCGACAGACTCGAGGTTCTGATAGGCCAGATCGACGTTTTTCAACGTGTCTTCCAGCAGGGCCGACTGCTGGGTGGCTTCCCCGTCGGTCCCGTATGCGAAGCTCTTGCGGGCCTGATAGGCATCGGCCAGGTCAGCATCGTCATCAAAGGCAGACGCATCGACCAGCTGATTTACATTTGAGCCATAAGCACCTTCGGCATTGGAAAAGACCCGCAAGGCCGCCGTGGCGATATCTGTGTCATTGGCCTTTGCGAAAGCCAACGCATGTGCGCGGATCGGGTTGAGCGCCTCCGGTTCGTCCGCCGAGGCGCATTTCAGCGCAGCATCGGCCAGCAGTTTGGTCTGCAGTGGCAGCAGATCGCGGAAAATGCCGGAAAGTGTCATGATGACATCGACCCGTGCGCGGCCCAGCTCTTCGAGCGGCACAAGATCCGCGCCACACAACCGGCCGTGGTTGTCAAAGCGTGGGGTGCATCCCATCAGTGCCAGCGCCTGTCCGATCGGCCCACCGCCGGATTTGATATTGTCGCTGCCCCACAGAACCAGCGCGACGGATTTCGGCATCGTCTCGTGGGTCTGGAGCAAAGCCTCCGCTTGCCTCGCCCCTGACTGCATTGCCTCTGCAGTAGGCATGCGGAAGGGGTCAAACGCGTGTATGTTGCGCCCCGTCGGAAGGATTTCGGGCGCATGTATGACATCGCCACCGGGCACAGGTTCAATAAACTGGCCATTCAACGCACGCATCAGAGCCGGAAGCTCCGTATCACGCGATAACGCGTCAAATGCGGCTGCACGCGCGTCATCGTTCTCGAACTGCATCTGGGCCAACGTCCGGTCGATTGCGTCCGCCTGTTGCGGTTTGCCGACTACGTGCAATCCGTCTGGGATCAGGCTCGTTTCGGTCTCGAGCACACGCTCCCACATGTTATCGACGTCAACGCCCGCCAGATCCACCGCGTCCGCCTGCGCACGGATCAAATCCTCAAGGTCATCGTGCGTCCCGTCCGGGCTTCGGTTCCGCCAGCTGTTCAGACTTTCCTTCAGCGCGCTTAGCCCTTTGTAGAGCCCCGCATTCTGCAAAGGTGGTGTCAAATGGGTCACCGTCACGGCACCGGACCGGCGCTTTGCCAGTGTTGCCTCTGACGGGTTGTTCGCGGCGTAGAGATACACGTTGGGCAGGTTGCCCATAAGCCGGTCGGGCCAGCAGCTCTCACCCATTCCGTTTTGCTTGCCCGGCATGAATTCAAGCGCACCGTGCATGCCGAAGTGCAGAACCACATCGGCTGCAAGATCGTGTCGGATGAATTGATAGAAGGCGTTGAATGCGTGCGTCGGCGCAAAGCCGCGCTCGAACAGCAGGCGCATCGGATCGCCCTCGTAGCCGAAAGTCGGTTGCACACCGACGAAAACACGACCGAACTGCGCGCCGAGAATGAACACCTCGCGGCCATTTGACTGGACCTTGCCGGGGGCGGGACCCCACGTGGCTTCTATCTCCGCAAGCCACGGCGTCCGGCTGACAATACTGTCGGCGGACACGGTAGCGGCGACATTGGCTTCCTGCCCGTATATCTCGGCATTCCCGCCAAGAACGGCCTCGCGCAGCGCTTCGACAGTGTCCGGCGGTGTCAGATCATAGCCATCCTCGGCCATTTTATGCAGCGTGTTGAACAGGCTCTCAAAGACCGAAAGATACGCGGCAGTGCCAATAGCGCCCGCATTGGGCGGAAAGCCGAACAGCACGATTGCTGCTGATTTACCGGCGTTTGGCGACCGTCTCAGATGCGCAAGGCGCAGCGTTTTTTCGACCAACGCATCGATACGCTCGGGGCATGGCGCCATCGCTTTGACCTCGCCCACCGGGCGGCAGGACCGCGCGCATCCTTGGCACCCCGTCTGGCCGTGGCGCCCTGCAAAAACGGTCGGGTTGGTCGCGCCGTCAATTTCGGGCAGGGCGATCAGCATCGTGGTCTCGACGGGGCTCAGTCCCTGATGGCCCATGGCCCACTGGTCCAGCGTCTGAAACTCGAGCGGTTGCGCGGTGATATAGGGCACATCCAGAGTGCGCAGGGCTTCCACGGCCGCGGCACTATCGTTGTAGGCAGGCCCCCCGACAAGGCTGAACCCGGTCAAGGAAACCAATGCATCGACGTCGCCCATGTAGCCGTCGATGGCCGGGCGTCCATCCAGGCCACCCGCAAACCCTGCAACGACATTGCATCCGCGTGCTTCGAACTGGCGAATGACGAAATCATAGTGGGCCGTGTCGCCAGCCAGAATGTAGCTGCGCAGCATAAGAATGCCGACAGTGGGGCCGTCCGACCGGGAGTGCAGATCATCGCGGTTCAGGGTGATCCCGTGATCCGGTAGGTCAGGATGATAAAGCCCGACTTCCGGGTATGACACCGGCAAAGGCGCCTCTAGGCCGTGCCAGTCAGGCAAACGGGCATAACGCGAAATCAGGAAGCGGATCATCGCTTCGATATTGTCGTCCGACCCGCCCAGCCAGTATTGCATGCAAAGAAACCAGGCGCGAAGGTCCTGTGCTTTGCCGGGAACAAGCCGCAGTATCTTTGGCAAGCGGCGCAGCATTTTCATCTGCCCTGCGCCGGTGTTGCCCTTTTTACTGGCGGGCTTGAGCTTTCTGAGCAGTGCCATGGCACCGGATGCGGGGCGGGACATGTCCAACTCACCCATACGTGTCAGCTGAACGATGGATTGGTCGGCAATAATGCCGACCATTGCATCGCAAGCCTCGCGCCGGGCTTCCAGGTCCGGCAGTATCGCAACCAGATGCTCTTCGAGAAACAGCACCGAACCCACAATGATGTCGGCCTGCGCGATATCGCGCTTGGCCTCGGCAAGGGCGCCGGGATCTTTCTCCCACTCTGCGGCGGCGTGTATTTTCAGGGCAAGACCCGGAAAGTCCTCTGCCAAACGCGGAGCAACACGCGCGGCAGGCCCGGCCGCATGGCGGTCGAGCGTCACCAGAACGATGGTGTAGGGCTTATGCATCACGTCATCGCGCAAAATGGGCCTTCGCTTCATAAAGGGTGTCGACTGAAATTTCGGAAAGACCTCGCTCGGAGGCGAAGCTCTCGGTGTTGCGGCGGGCCTTTCCGCGCACAAAAAAGGGTATTTTCTTCAGTTCACGTTCCGCAGTTTCAAGCCAGATGACGTCAGCACCAGAAGGGACATTATCGTGGAGCGCGGGGTCTTGCTTCATCTTGCCTTCTAAACTCATAGGCGCTTGCGCCTTCCGGGGGGATGCTGCGGGCGTGTGCCCTGCGTGATGGGACGGCCCGGCAGCGTCATTGAATTCGAAATCCTCCCGGAACATGTGGAGCAGGTGCTCCTCCAGCCCCATGACAAGCGGATGGATCCACGTGTCGAACATTACGTTCGCCCCTTCAAACCCCATCTGCGGAGAGTAGCGGGCCGGGAAATCCTGTACATGGACAGGCGCCGATATCACGGCACATGGAATGCCCAGACGCTTGCCGATATGGCGCTCCATCTGCGTGCCGAGAATCATTTCTGGCTGTAGCGCTTCGATTGCCCGTTCGACTTCGAGATAGTCGTCGGTAATCAGCGCCTCCAATCCGAAGTCTTTTGCGAGGGCGCGTACGGGTCGGGCAAATTCCCGATTGTAACACCCCAACCCGCAAACTTCGAAGCCCATCTCGTCGCGCGCCACACGTGCGGCCGCAGCAACATGTGTGCCGTCGCCGAAGATGAAGACACGTTTGCCCGTCAGATAGGTGCTGTCGACGGACCCGCTCCACCACGTCTGGCGCAAGCCTTGCGTGTCGATGGCAGCGGTACTGCCGGAAAGCGTACGCACTTCCTCAATGAAATCGCGGGTGGCACCGGTACCGATAGGAACTGTTTTTGTGAAGGGCTGGCCAAAAGTCCTTTCGCAAAGACGCGCAGTCTGCTCGCCAGTTTCTGGGTAGAGCAATACGTTGAAATGCGCGGCGCCCATGCGGGCGATGTCTGCTGGCGTCGCGCCCATTGGTGCAGTTACATTGACTTCGATACCCATTTCGAACAACAGATTGGTGATCTCAGCGACATCATCACGATGGCGAAATCCCAAAGCCGTCGGGCCGAGGACATTGCACGAGACCCGCGGCGTCTTTGCCATCGGTTTCGCGAGGTGACGCACGATTTGGAAGAAAGTCTCGTCCGCTCCGAAGTTTTCCTTGCGTTGGTAGCTGGGCAATTCAAGGGGTATGACCGGGATCGGAAGCCCCATTGTTTCAGCGAGACCTCCGGGGTCGTCCTGGATCAGCTCGGCGGTGCATGACGCACCGACGATCATTGCTTCGGGCTTGAACCGGTCGTAGGCATCTTGGCAGGCTTTTTTGAAAAGCCCTGCAGTGTCGCTGCCGAGGTCACGTGCCTGGAAGGTTGTATAGCTCACCGGCGGGCGGTGATCGCGCCGTTCGATCATCGTGAAGAGCAGATCGGCATAGGTATCGCCCTGAGGGGCATGCAAGACGTAGTGCAGCCCCTTCATACCGGTAGCGACGCGCATCGCTCCGACGTGGGGCGGGCCCTCATATGTCCAGACGGTCAGCTTCATTTGCGCCCTCGCGTGCCCCATACGGGGGCCAGCCCCCGGACCCCCGGAGTATTTTCAGCCAAGAAAGATGGGCGCCGGCACATCATCGCGCTGGCTCCAGTATGGATTTGCGGCGGAGTGGTTTTGCGAAGAGGGCGGCCAGATCGCCGGCCTGCTCGTAAAAATGCACCGGTGTGAAAACCAGTTCGATGGCCCATTTTGTTGACAGGCCCTCTGCTTCGAGGGGGTTCGCCAGGCCGAGGCCACAGACTGTCAGGTCTGGGGCTGCTGCGCGGCAACGGTCGAGTTGCAAATCCACGTCCTGACCTTCGGAAATTTGCGGTCCTGACGGCAGGAGTTCGAGGTCGGGACCATGTAGCGCGTCGTGGATGTAGGGGGATCCAACTTCGATCGGCGTCATGCCGCATTCGCGACTTAGGAAACGGGCGAGAGGAATCTCAAGCTGGCTGTCGGGAAAGAAGAAGATCGACTTTTTGTTTAGTGTTTGAGCCGCTTGCGCGATTGCCTGACGTGCCCGTCTGCGCGGCGCGGCGGTCACGGCTTCGAATGTCGCGGCCGTCACACCGAACTCTTTCGCGATTGCAGAGAGCCAAGCTGTCGTGCCCTCTTCGCCCAGGGGGAAGGGGGCGGGCAAGTGTCGTGCGCCGCGACGCTCCAGGGCGGCATGCGTGTCGCCGAGAAACGGTTGGGTCAACGCGAAGACGGTGTTTGGGCCCACACCCGTGTCGGCGTCAATATTCCGTGCGGGTAGCACCCGCACCGGACCGATCCCCATGCCATCGAGCAACTGGAGCATCTGGTCTTCGACCACATCGGGTAACGCGCCCACAACGAGCAGTTCGCGATCATTGGTGTGGGGGAGCACAGGCACCATCGAGGCAAGGCAGGCGTCTTCGCCTTGGGTGAATGTCGTCTCGATCCCCGAGCCGGAGTATTCCAGCACGCGGACCTTGGGCGCAAATTGCTGTGTTAGGCGCTCTGCGGCGCGGCTCAGGTCCAGTTTGATGACTTCGGACGGGCATGACCCAACAAGGAACAATTGCCGGATATCGGGTCTGCGCGACAGGAGCCGCTCGACCTCGCGATCGAGTTCGGCATGCGCGTCGTTCAGACCGGCAAGGTCTGATTCTTCGAGAATCGCGGTGCCGAAGCGGGGTTCGGCGAAGATCATCACGCCAGCGGCGGATTGCAGAAGGTGCGCGCAGGTCCTGCTGCCGACCACAAGAAAAAAGGCATCCTGTATCTTGCGATGCAGCCAGATGATTCCCGTCAGGCCACAGAACACTTCGCGTTGGCCGCGCTGCTTGAGCACGGGGGAGGCGCGGCAACCAAGAGCGGGAGGAGGCGGGGTTTGATCGGTCATGCCGGCACCTGCGCGGAGAGGCGGGCCATGCGTAACTTCCACAAGAACTGACCTGCGTTCACGACGTAGGCGGCGTAGGCCAGAAGTGCTACCACCATGAGGGAGAGGGGTGCCAATGTGCCGCTGATCAGGCCATAAAGATAAAGGGTATGAAGCGCGATTACGCCAAAGCTGATCACGTCTTCCCAAAAGAAGGCAGGTGCAAAAAGCCACTGACCAAAGACCACTTTTTCCCAGATCGCGCCGGTAATCATAATCAGATAAAGCGCGCCGGTTTTGATAAGGATCGACACCGTCGCGATGCCGTATCCTTCGCCTGTCCAAAGATATCGTAGCACGAGGGCGAGGGAGGCGAGAAAAATCACGAATTGCAAAGGCGCCAGGACACCCTGCACAACCGTCCACGGCGATGCGTCGCGCCGTGCGCGCTGCGCTGGCGTATAGAGCTGATGTGGGGGGGAAGGGTGGCGCATGCCGGGTCCCATCGCGTTTTCCATTCGTAATCTCCCTCCGCAAAGGCTGTCATTCTCGCCTCAATCTGTCAACTTAGATTTACACTTTGGAGGGCCGGATCAGTCATAGTTCCGCCGATAAAAATTTGATTTCCGCAATGAAACGCAAGAACACCGGCCTATATGTCAATATGATTTGACAATACTGCACGGGCTGTAGAGCATGGTTGACATATAAAATGGAAAAGCTGGGCAATTTAGGGACCTCGTCGTCCGGCTATGGAGAGTGGATGCGACCGATTGCCAAATCTCGCGCCGTTCCCGAAGACGGGGACCTGGATGGTGTGGCGCGACAGGCGCTGAATATCCTCGCGCGGGGCAGGCCGCGCGCGTCCGGTCCGATAGACCGCAGGCTTTTTGACCAGTTGATGGATGTCGTAATTGACCCAAATGACGTGCGCATGGAAGCCGTGCGGGCCATCATGCGCGCGCGCGGGGTGAACGATGCGGCAATTGCGGATCATTATATCCCCGCGCTGGCGCGTGAGCTGGGGGCGCTTTGGTCGGCGGATCAACTCTCGTTCCAGAATGTATCGCTCGGAAGTATCCATTTGACGGCACTTTTGCGCCAGCTTGACCCTAGTTGGTGCAGCCCCCAGCGCAAAACACCGCAGTTGGGCGGAACCATCTGCATCATCGTACCGCAGGGCGTGCAGCATACTTTGGGCGCAAGTATTCTGGCGGGACAGCTGCGGCGTGCGGGAGAGGTCGTGCGGTTGGGGTTTGATCTTCCGTTGCAGGATATTCCCGCTTTTGTTGGCCCACCGGATACATCTGCGGCCCTGATATCCGCTTCGTCTTTCGAAGGTCTTGATTTCCTCGGGACGGTTGTGAGAAGGATCAAGCAAGGCAATGCATGGCTGCCGATACTGATTGGCGGAAACGCACTAGACCGAGATGAAGACCTATGCGAACTGACCGGAGCGGACTTCGCCACGACCGACTGGAAGACGGCGCTAAGCCTCTGCAGTCAGAGGTTGGTGCGATGAAGGGCGAGGGGACACGAGGGTGGACCAGCGCGCTGGCCTCGCTGATCGGTTCTGATCAGGCCGCCGATATTGTGGCACGTGTCACGGACCTCGCGCTTTTGGTCGACAGTAACGGCATCATCAGCAATGTCATGACGCATCCGGGGTTCAAACCCGCAGAGCGCGTTGCCGCGTTTGACGGCGAAGCGATGCGTGATCTGTTGACCGTAGACAGTGCGACACGGTTTGATGTGCGCCTTTCGGAGTTTCTTCAGGATCCCGAGACGCCCCGGACGATCGAGGCAAACCACAAGCCCGCCGGGAATTACGGTGAACTGCCCGTCAAATACAGCTTCCACCGCATCGGAACCGGTGGCACCGTGCTATTGCTCGGGCGCGACATGCGGGCCGTTGCGGATATGCAGCAACAGCTCGTGGCCGCGCAGATCGCCTTGGAGAAAGACTACGAGGCGCAGCGCGAGAACGACACGCGTTTCCGGGTTCTCATGGCCTCCATTGACGAGGCGACGCTGTTTGTCAGCCTGCCGGACGGTGTGGTGCGCGAAAGCAATCCGGCCGCACAGGCCTTGTTTGGCAAATCCGGGAGCGATCTTTCGGGTGGGCCGCTGGACCATCATTTCGACGGTGCGGAAAGATCGGGATTGATAGATCGGCTGGTAAAGGCCGCGTCCGATGACGGGCAGGGCGTGGTGACGCTCAAAGCGCGTGCCGCAGGGCGGGCATTGGCAATCAGGCCGCGGATATTCAGGGTCGGTGCGGAGCGTTTGATGTTGTGCCGTCTGTCGACCACGACCGGTAATGCGCTGCCATCCGGCACGGTTCAGGCCAATCTGATCGGTCTTTACGATCATGGCGCCGACGCGATTGTTTTTGTCGCCCCCGGTGGCGATCTTCTGAGCGGCAACGAGGCGTTCCTGTCGCTCAGCGGCGTAACGGATGCGAAACAGCTGCGTGGCCGTTCGCTGGCTGATTTCCTCAGCCGGGGAAGTGTGGACATGAACGTGATCCTCGAGAACGCCGCGCGCAGCGGGTACCTGCGTCTTTATGCGACCAAGCTGGTGGACGAATACGGGTCTGAACGTGCCGTCGAAATTTCCACGACCCATCTTGCTGCCGGTGACATGCCGGTATTCGCGTTGGTGATCCGCGATATCACCCGTTCGGATGCGGGGCGGTCCGATGCGCCTGCACTGGGCGAAGTCGACAGCAAGTCGGTGGTTGAGTTGATCGGGAGCCAGTCGTTGCGCGATATCGTGGCAAAGACAACCGATGTGGTCGAAAAGATGTGCATCGAAACAGCCGTGGAGTTGACGTCGAACAACCGTGTCGCCGCCGCAGAGATGCTGGGCCTCAGCCGTCAGTCGCTTTACGTAAAGCTGCGGAAATACGGGTTGTTAAAATCCGGCGGCGATACCTGATCACGCAGCGAGATAGGCATCGCGAATTTCAGGGTGTGCTTTGAGCTCCGCGAGGCTGCCGTGATAGACCTGTGTGCCGCTTTCAATGATGACGACCTGATCTGCGACAGCTTGGGCGAAATGCAGGTTCTGTTCTGACAAAAGCACGGTCAGCCCTTCGGATTTCAGCTGCTGGATCACACGGGCCATCTGCTCCACGATCACGGGCGCGACACCCTCGCTGGGTTCATCCAGAAGGACGAGCGACGGATTGCCCATCAAGGTGCGTGCGATGGTCAGCATTTGCTGCTCTCCCCCTGACAGGGCCTTCCCGCGGTTGTTGCGCCGTTCGGCAAGATTTGGAAACAGATCGAACAACAGATCATGCGTCCATGTGGGCGCGCCGTCGCGGGGCGGCTGTTCACCGACGATCAGGTTTTCCGTGACGGTGAGATCGGTGAAAATGCGGCGCTCTTCGGGGACGTAGCCCATGCCCAGTTTTGCCACCTTGTGAGGCTGCAGCCCGGCGATATCCTGCCCCTGGAATGCCACCGTACCTGACGCAGGGCGCACCAGCTGCATGATCGATTTCATCGTCGTCGTCTTGCCGGCACCATTGCGCCCCAGGAGTGCGACGACCTTGCCGCGCGGCACGTCGAGACTGAGATCGCGCAGCACATGCGCCTTGCCGTAAAAGCTGTTTACGCCTTTGACCTCAAGCATGGGTATCCTCCGCGTCAAAGACCGTTCCACCGCCAAGGTATACTTCTTGCACCAGCGGGCTGTTGCGGATGTCCGTCGCGCTGCCTTCGGCAATCAGGGCACCGCGATTCAAAACCATAATGCGGTGTGCATGCGCGAAAACGACATCCATATCATGCTCCGTGAACAGGACGCTGACGCCTTGGTCGCGGACGATGTCGGCCGTCAGTTGCATCAGCGCCACCCGTTCGCGCGGTGCCATGCCCGCAGTGGGTTCATCCATCAGCAGAAGTTTCGGTTCGTGCGCGAGAGCGATCGCCAACTCCATCCGCTTGAGATCACCGTAGGCCAGCACCGCGCAGTGACGGTCTGCCTGCGCCACCATCCCGACCATATCCAACAGTTGGAGGGCGCGGTCGCGGTGCATCCGGTGGGCAAAGGGACGGAAGCGAAAGATGTCTCCGTGGTGTGACAGGAGCGCCATCTGCACATTCTCGGCCACCGTCATGGAGCTGTAGGTCGCCGTAATCTGGAATGTGCGCCCGACCCCCTTTTTCCAGATCTGGCGTGGCGCAAGCCCGGTGATGTCTTCGCCGTCCAGCAAGACGGTGCCGCGCGTCGGGGCAAGCTGGCCCATCAGCATGTTGAAGCAGGTGCTCTTGCCCGCGCCATTGGGGCCGATCAATGCCAGCAGCTCGCCCTCCGCGAGAGAAAAGCTGACATCGTCAACGGCCGTGATGGCACCGAATTCGCGGGTAAGACCGCGTGTTTCAAGGATCGCGGTCATGAGCGCTGCCTTTCGGGTGCGGGCGTCAGGCGCCGCATCAGGCGCCGCCCCGTACCGGCAATGCCCTGCGGTGCCACGATCACGACAAATATGATCAGCAGACCCATGACCAGCCGCCAGTATTCAAAGCGGGTCAGAACATCCTCGAGCCCTTTGAAGAAGGCCGCCCCCACCACGCCCCCGGCCAGTGTTTTCACACCACCCAGGAACACCACGATAAGCGCGTCAAAGCTGCGGGCGATTTCAAGCTCGTTGGGAAATACACTGCCTTTCGAGAAAACAAAAAGCGCTCCGGCAAGCCCGCCCATGAGACCGGCAAACCCGAAGGCAATCAGCTGGACACGCCGCGTATGTATTCCGGTGGCCTCGGCCTGTCGCTGGCTGTCGCGCGCGGCTCGCAGTGCATAGCCGAACGGCGAATGTGCCACATGCCGCAGCAACAAAATGCCACCGACGGTGAATATCAGGCTGAAGTAGAAGAATACGGTGGTGTCATTCAACCATGCCGCAGGCCAGATATTGACGAGCCCATCGTCGCCGCCGGTCACGTCACCCCATTGGAACACAAGGCTCCACAGCAATTGTGCAAAGGCAAGCGTGAGCATGGCGAAGTAAACACCGGTCAGACGCAGACATACCCAACCGATCGCAAGCGCCGCGATGCCGGCACAAAGTGGGGCCAGCATGAATGCCAGCTCCATGCGCGTATCGAAGTGATGCACCAGAAGTGCGGCTGCATACGCGCCGCCCCCGTAATATGCCGCGTGGCCAAAACTGACGAGCCCGCCCAATCCCAGCAGGAAATGCAGGCTCGCGGCAAAGAGGCAGAAGATCAGGATGTCCGTCGCCAGAACCTGTGCGAAACCGGATCCATAGAGCGGCAGGAGCGCAAGGATTGCTAGTCCGACCGCCACGATGATCCTCGTGCGGCCACCCGCCGGTTTGATCGGGCGTTCGGGCTCTCCTACCTGACCGTGTTCACCGGCCACTTCTTCGCGCCCGAAAAGCCCGTAGGGGCGGATCATCAGGACGATGATCATCACGATAAACATCAACACGAGTGTCGACTGGGGCAGGTAGGTCACGCCAAAGACGTTCAAAACCGAGATGATGACAGCCGCGAGATAGGCGCCGGGAAGCGAGCCCATCCCACCGATGACAACAACGACAAAGACGGGCGCGAGGATATTGAAATCCATCAGCAGATCGGCCCCGCCTTTCGGCAGTTGCAGCGCGCCCCCCAGACCGGCGAGCGCCGACCCCAGTGCGAAAACGCCTGTAAAGAGCCACGCCTGATTGACGCCCAATGCACCGACCATTTCGCGATCCTGCGTCGCTGCGCGCACGAGGACGCCAACACGGGTACGTGTGATCAGGTACCAAAGCCCCAGAGCGATAAAGGGCGTGATCAGCAGCAGGACAATATCGTATTTGGGGATCGGTTCTCCCATGATGCGGAAAACACCGCGAAGGCCCGGGGCGCGGGGGCCAAGCAGGTCCTCCGGCCCCCAGATCATCAATGTGAGATCCTGAACAACCAGAATAACGCCAAAGGTGGCAACCAGCTGGAAAAGCTCGGGCGCGCGGTAGACAGGGCGCAGCACGAGCATTTCTATGACGACCCCGATCAGCCCAACCGCCACCCCCGCGAGGACGATTGCCCCCCAAAACCCGACGGCGCCGGGAAGCACCTGCATCAGCGAATAGCCAACGTAGGCACCCAGCATATACAGGCTGCCGTGGGCAAAGTTCACGATGCGGGTGACCCCGAAAATGAGCGACAAGCCACAGGCCACCAGAAACAGCGAGCTTGCATTCGCCAAGCCGGTCAGGATTTGAGCGACGAAAAATTCCATGATCTAACTTCTGCTTGGCGGCTGAACAGTGGCACCGGCCCAATTGGGCCGGTGTGTGAACGTGTGCGTTATTCTGCGGGGCGCAGTTTGGCCACCTCTTCGGGCGACGGCAGGTAATCCCCACCGTATTTGTAGGACCAGTCGACCATTACGCCTTTGCCATCCTGCAACGCGGTGGTGCCGACATAGGCGCCCATGGTCGATTGATTGTCCGCCTCGCGGAACGTGATGTCACCCATGGGTGTTGCCACATCCAGACCCTCGAACGCCATTCGGATCGCTTCTGTTTCGGTGGAACCCGCCTTTTCGAGAGCCGCCGCAATTGTCTGGGCGGTCATATACCCCACGAGCGATCCCAAGCGGGGATAGTCGTCGTAGCGTTCCTGATAAGCCGTGACGAATTCGCCCGCGGCACCTTCATCCAGATCGTACCAAGGATACCCCGTGACGGTCCAGCCTTCGGGAGCTTCGTCGCCCAGAGGATCGATATATTCCGGTTCACCGGACAGCAGCCCGAACACCTTGCGGCCCTCGAACAAACCACGGTCGCCGCCTTCGCGCACGAATTTCGCCAGATCAGGGCCGAATGTAACGTTGTAGATGGCATCGGGTTTTGCGCGTTCCAGGGCCTGTACTTCCGCGCCTGCGTCGATCTTGAAAACGGCAGGCCACTGCTCGGCTACGAATTCTGCATCGGGGACCAGCTCAAGAAGGGCCGCCTTGAACGCAGCCACCGCGTCTTTGCCATAGGCATAGTTTGGCGCGATGGTGGCAAATTTCTTGGCACCACTTTCGGCGGCCGCTTCCGCCAGCATCGAGGCTTGCATATGGGTCGAGGACCGCAGACGGAAAGTGTATTTGTTTCCGGCCGCCCAAACGAGGCTGTCCGCGAGCGGTTCGGACGCGAGATACACATACCCTTTTTCGCCCGCAAAAGACGAAATCGCCAGACCGACGTTTGACAGGATCGACCCTGTAAGCATCACCGCGCCTTCGCGGGTCATCAGCTCTTCGGCGATCTTGATCGCTTCACCGGGTTCGCCTTGGTCGTCGCGAAAGATAAACTCCAGCGGTTTGCCCAGCACGCCACCGGCGGCGTTGATCTCTTCGACGTAAAGTTCGATCCCCTGTTTATAGGGCCCGGCAAAGGCGGCGAGGCGTTTGTAGTGGTTGATCTCACCGATCTTGATCGTGTCCTGCGCAAAACCGGCAAGCGGCGAAAGCGCCAGCGCGGCCGAGGCGGCCAGCGCCTTCAGAAATGTCTTTCGGTACATGGATATCCCTCTCTTTTCGTTGGTGGTACGGCGGCCGGAACCCCCGTGACGAAATCCGACTGTTGATCAGTCGTGGTTGATAAAGCTGCTGTCGCCCGGATCACCCAGATCATCGGTGGCCTCGGCGGCGATGCGGTCGCGGATGCGCTTGCGGTAAACCGTCGGCGCCTTGTCGATTGCGATGCGGATGGGTCGGCGCCTTTGCGGCTGCTGTTCCGCATCGTGCACGGCTTCGAGGATCTCCTTGTCTTCGGCAAATGCCACTTTGAACATCGCGTCCATCTGCGCCGATGCCGCATCGTCGTCAAGCGCGCTGTTGCGCAAGTGCATCCAGTGGTCGATTGTGTAGTCCTCGCGCACCGGCGTGACGAAATGCAGCGCAAAAATGCGTACGCCCCGGTTCCGGTCCTCCTCATCGCATTTTTCGGCGACATCGATGCTGCCGAAATCGATCACCGCGGTCGAGGGCATGTGCAGGTGATAGTAATGCCAGCGGTCCACGTGCCCCGAAAACCCGCCGAATTTCTGAAAGAACCCCACCGGCGCCGCATCCCGTATCCAGCGCCAAGCGGAGATTACGCTGCCGCTGGTGGAGACATGCACGGGAACGTTCTCGCTCGCCGCGCTGCCAAGTGTCGTGGGGTGCACGAAGCTGACATGCGCGGGGTCCACGAGGTTTTCAGCCACGTTGAGGTAATTGGACCGGATATGCAGCGCGTCGCCCTGATGGGCATGCCAGCCCGCATCGGTAAATTCGGGCATATCGAAAATCTGGTCGGTGTCTGCCAGATCGGGGTCGCCCATCCAGGCCCATACGATGCCATGCCGTTCGTGTACTTCGAACCGTTCGACAAAGGCGCTTTTGGGCGTGTTGTCCTGCCCGGGGACGCGCACACATGTGCCGCGGCCGTCGAAGGTCATTCCGTGGTACCCACACTGGATCGTATCGCCGATCCGTTTGCCTTTGCTCAGCGGCAGCAACCGGTGCGGGCACCGGTCCTCCAATGCGCGCACGGTGCCGCCCGTTTCGCGAAACATGACCAACCGTTGACCGGTGATTTCCAACGCCCGAAGGTCCGTTCCGAAGTCGCGCGACCAGCCCGCTACGTACCACGCGTTGCGGATAAAACTGGTCATCGGCGTGTGTCCATCGTCCTTATCATCCCTCGATTGAGGCGTATAATTCCGCGAGCTGTCAATTGATTTATTCATTTGCGCGCAAATGAGTTTCAACGGGCCTACAAGGCCCTTGACGCGATTGGTCCGTCTGTCCGTATACTTTGGAATTAGCTCAGGGACAGGAATGTGCGGGATGGAAAAACTGGTTATTCGCAACATCGGACAAATCCTGTCCGGCAAGCTTGAAGAGCCGATTTTCGATGGTGACTGTCTGGTCGCGATTGATGGCAGGATTGCCGACTGGGGGGCCGAGGCCGATCTGGATTGCGAAGGGGCCACCACGCAAGTGGACGCGCACGGCGTGACGCTGGCCCCCGGCCTGATCGACAGCCATATCCACCCTGTCGTGGGTGACTATACCCCGCGCCAGCAGCAACTGCACTGGATCGACAGCACGTTGCATGGGGGGGTGACAACGCTGATCTCTGCGGGCGAAGTGCACATGCCTGGCCGCCCCAAGGATATTGTCGGGCTCAAGGCGATGGCCATTGCCGCGCAGCGTTGGTACGAAAATTTCCGGCCCTCGGGTGTCAAGGTCCACGCTGGCGCGCCCGTCATCGAACACGGGATGGAAGAGCAGGATTTCAAGGACCTTGCCGACGCCGGGGTGACGTTGCTGGGCGAGGTGGGTCTGGGCACGGTCAAAGACGGGAAAACCGCGCGGCAGATGGTCGAATGGGCGCGCAAATACGGTATCCAGTCAACGATCCACACGGGCGGTCCGTCCATTCCCGGATCCGGCCTGATCGACGCCGATATGGTGATTGAAACCGGTACCGATGTCATCGGCCATATCAATGGCGGGCATTCGGCCCTGCCTGACGATCAGATCGTTTGCCTGTGCGAAAGTTGCACATCGGCGTTCGAAATTGTCCACAACGGCAACGAAAGATCAGCGGTCCTTGCGTTGAACACGGCGCGGGAGCTGGACAAACTGGATCAGGTGATCCTTGGCACGGATGGTCCTGCGGGATCGGGTGTGCAACCGTTGGGCATTCTGCGGATGATTGCGATGCTTTCCGCATTTGGCAATGTGCCTGCCGAAATCGCGTTCTGTTTTGGCAACGGCAATACCGCGCGTCAGCGTTCGCTCGATACCGGTCTGATCGAAAAAGGTATGGCTGCCGATTTCGTGCTGCTCGATCAAGCGCAGCATGCGCCGGGCAAGTCGATGCTGGACTCGGTCGCATTGGGCAATCTGCCTGGTGTGGGCATGACCATCATCGACGGGATAGTCCGCAGCGAGCGCAGCCGAAACACGCCGCCCGCACAGCGGTTGCCGGAAAAGCTCTCATGACTCCCGCGAAATTTTGGCAAGCAGCGCCACCAATGTACGCCGTTCCGGTGCAGAAAGCGGCGCGAGCGTTTCATCCGTGATCCGGGTGCCCATGTCGTGCAACTGCGCAATCATCCCGCGGCCCTTTCGGGTAAGCGATATCAGCGAACGCCGCTTGTCGTGTGTATCGGGGCCCGATTGCACCAACCCCTTTGCGCGCAGGCGGTCCACGACACCCTTGATCGTGGCCACGTCCATCGCGGCCAGTCGTCCCAGATGGTTTTGAGACACCTCGCCGGTTTCGGCGATCCGGATCAGGGTGGAGAACTGCGTTGGCGTGAGATTGTCGATCGCGTGCCGTTGAAAGATGGCGGCGTGACGTTGGCTCGCCAAGCGCAGCAGGTAACCGACCTGCACATCCAGCACGTAGTCGCGCTGGAGCGTCGCTGCCGCTTCATCTGAGCCCATCTTGGCCCTCGGCATCTTCGTGTGTCAGACCGCCCACACGGGGCAGGGGCCTGCCGCTGTCCGTGACCGCGACGGCAACCATGATTTCATTCGCGCGCGGTGCGTCGTTCAGTTGGACCTCGATCCCGTCAAAATGGCTGCGGACGTAAGCGGCATCTTTGTGGCCGATCGGTACATCGAGGACCTGTCCGGGACTGCCCATCTTTTTCGATGACGCAACGAGTGCCGCGCCCTTTTCCACCGCAGATCTGAGCGGTGCGCCCAATTTCGGATGCAGGATTGCGGCGGCATGTTCCAGTTCGCCGTTTTCACCCACCATCGCCGATTTACCGTAGCTTTGGGCCGCGGCAGGCGCGATCCCCAGCGCCTCAACGCACCGTTTGCCAAGCAACGCGCCAAGTTCGGCGCCGATGTCCATAAGCGGTGTGAGATCATCAACGTAGGCGCCCGCGAAAGGGTTATCGATGACCGCGACCGCAACGGCCTTGCGCGTGGGAGGAGCGATGGCCCGCCCGGCCTCGCGGTGGGTTTCTTCGATCGTGACGGCAATCTTGCGAATGGCGGCTGTCATCTCAGACCATCCTTTCCGGTGATATCGGCGGCGGCCAGTCCGCCTGCCCTGTTGTGGATCCGTGCACCAGTACTCATCACCAGCGCCAGCACCAATTCATCCGCGCGCGGGCAGTCATTGCCGCCCACTTCCATACTGTCAAAATGGCTACGCACGTAGGATGCGTTGATATGTGTGATGGGAATGTCCAACCGGCCCCCCACGCCGGTCACCTTCTTTGTGGACGGCACGATGGCATTTGAATCGTGTAGAAGTTCGCGCATCGCATACCCGCCCGGTGCGTGCCACAACGCGCCATGCTCCAACTCTCCGGCAGCGCCGATCAAGGCCCCTTTGCCGTAGCCTTCGATCTGGTCCGCGCCGCCCAGCAGGTCCACGAGGTTTTGCGCCATTTGCAAGCCGAGGGGCTTGAGATCGTCCATGAAGGGTTGAATGTCCTCGACATAGCGTCCAGCAAACGGATTGGTGATGACCGCCAGAGCGGATGCGCGGCGCAAGGATTTTGCAGGGACGGGCCCGCCTTCGTGAAATATCTCTTCGGTGGCGTAGATCGTCTTGCGCAGAACGACGTCAGGCATAGAGCGGTGTCCTTTCGAATTCGGGGGTTTCGGGTAATGCGACTGTCATGCACTGGCCCTGCAGGAAAAGCGCCGCTGCGTCGATCAGGCCATTATTTTGCATGCGGCGGGCAGTCTCAAGACCACGTGCCAGCGCGGTGTTCACATCCGAAGGCGGTAGTCGGGGGCAGGCGGTCGTCACGAAATGACCGGTCAGATCGGTATCGGGGTCAATGTCCTCGGCCAGTGCGCGCCCGATGCCCGGATGATCGGGCAGATCGACTGCATTCGCAATCAGGGTCGCGGCAACGTCGGCGGCGGCGGCGCTTCTGGCGGTGACCGTGACGCTATCGGCGATGCCGAGGCTTAGGCTGCGCCCGAGCCGGCCGCTGGTCGCGATGCCGCGTGCCCCGTCTCCGTGTGACAACCGCAGCTGGCCCAAACCGCTGTTGTCTGCCCCGGCCATGGCGATTTGAAACGATGCGCCGGGTTCAAGGTGGACGGCAATATCGCCGCCGTTGTTGACATAGGCCCGTGACAGGTTTCCGGTCGCCGCAGCCATGGCGGCCAGCACCGTATCGGCTACCGCCCCTGCGACTGCCGCCATCGGTGTGACAAACAGCGACCCCGCATGGGGCAATACCGCATCGAACATCAGCTGTGCGATTGAGCCGTTGAATCGAGGGGTTTCTGGGGTCATCGGGCGTCGCAATGCGGGCAGTTCGTCGACCAATTCATCCAACACGGATGCAAAGCGGGCACGGGCCGCGTCAAATGCGGCGTGTCTGTCACCCTCCGCGCCGATGATCAGGTCGATGGGCCCATGTTGCAAATGCAAACGGGTGCCACAGGACAATATCACAGACGTCGGTCCCATCATTGTTCGCGATCACGCGACCAACGGTAGTGCGTGGAATCCATGGGGTCATGTCCCAACGCGCCCGGAGCAACCCTGCGCATAGGCGCGCTCGCCACCTCGGCAAGTGACTGCACATCGCCCATGTGACCGCCCAATGTCTCGTAATCGCTGATCCGCAGGGTAAATTCGATCGGAGCGACAAGCGCGGGGGTGGGCACGTATCCGAACGATTGCGTCGGCATATCCAGCACATCGACCATCACCGTGATGCCGCCACCGGGCCACACGTAAGCCTGCGCGCCGCCGCATGACACATGGGTGAGCGCATCCTTGACCGACCGTGTCAGCCGCACCGGGTTTTCTGTCACTCCGGCACGCAGACTGCCACCGGCGCCGCCCATGAACAGGACTGAACAGATGGATGGCTCACAGTTTTCCGCAATCAGTTCGGTGGATGCGGCAAGTGCGGCGGGCATGGCAGCGGGCTGCGGATGCAAGTCATCGTCGAGCACGTAGTAGCCAAACTGTTCGCCCGTCGTCGAAACCATCAGCAGCCGCAATCCCGGCCACGCGATCTTTGGGTTGAAGGGGCCGAGAATGGTCAGCGGATCGTCGATGTCGGTTCCGCCCCAACCGGTTCCGGGTTCGGCCACCTGAAAATAACGTCCGGGTGTCGACCGGCGGCCTTTGATCTTGATCCCGGTTGCCGGCACGTCCAGTTCCTTGCCCGCCTGATGCTCTGACAGAACGCCGGTGATATGATCATCCACCACAACAACATCATCGGCGTGGCCGAGCCATTGCTTCGCAAACATGCCGATCGTCGCGGACCCGCAGCCCACACGCATGAGCTTTTCCGGTGTGCCGTTGATAATCGGTGCGGCTCCGGCCTGCACCACCACTTCGGTCCGGTGGTCATCTTCGCCGATGGTCATGGTGACGGGGTCACGATTGCACAGCCGCAAGAGCGCGTCACAGGTGACCCGCCCCTCCTTCTTGCTGCCGCCGGTCAGATGTTCGACGCCACCAAGCGAAAGCATCTTTGAACCGTATTCGGACGTCATGATGTGGCCGATCGGTTCGCCATCGGCGTAAACCACGTCTCTCTCGTGGCCGATGTGCCGGTCGGTATCGATTTTCACCTTCACACCACAGTAGGAAAAGATGCCTTCGGTAACGACTGTCACCATGTCCACTCCTGCGATGTCCTGCGCGACGATGAAGGGGGCGGGTTTATAGTCCGGATAGGTGGTACCGGCACCGACGGCCGTCACGAAGGGGCGATTTGCGTTGACGATATTTCCGTCCCAATCCTGCGGGTCGCTGTCTTTCAGAAACGGCACCAGCTTGGCGTCGCCGTGTTCGATGATTGTCAGGGGATCAAGGCGGACAAGCTCTCCGGCGTGGTTTGCGTAACGGTCGCAGGCCCCGGATTTTCCTTGCGCGATATAGCACATGACCGGACAGGCATCGCAGCGGATCTTTTCGGGATTGGCGCTTTCGGTCATGCGTCCAGACCCCGAATGGCCGCGCGGACACGTTCGGGCGTTGCGGGCACCGATGTGATGCGCGCGCCGGTGGCATCATGGATCGCGTTCAGGATGGCAGGTGCCGTCGGAATAAGGGCATGTTCGCCCAGACCCTTGGCGCCGTATGGTCCGTGCGCGTCGGGCTCTTCTATGATGACGGTTTCGATGGGTGGGATATCCCCGATTGTCGGGATCAGATAATCATGCAGGTTTTCGGTGCGGCCGGGCAGGTATTCTTCCATCAGCGCCATGCCCAGGCCCTGTGCGAAACCGCCGTGTACCTGTCCTTCGACAAGGACGGGATTGATGGCCTTTCCGACATCGTGCGCCGCCACGGCGCGGATTGCACGTGTTGTGCCCATCGCGGTATCGACTTCGACCACCACCAGATGGGCGGCGTACCCGAACTGGGCATACGGGTGGCCTTGGCCAAGCGCGTCCATCGGGCGCGTCGGGGGATCGTAACTGGCCTGCGCCTGCAGGACATATCCATCGGGATTGGTCGGCAGATCGGCCAAGTCCAGACGGTGTGTGCCTGCGGCGTCTGTTGCTGTCACGGCGCCTGAAACCAAAATCACCTTCGCATCCTGCGCTGCGTTCATGCGTTTGAGAATTTCTGTTCTGAGCTGCGTTGCCGCCCGCAAGGCGGCGTTGCCGGTGACGAATGTCTGGCGGGATGCGGAAGTTTTGCCAGCGTCCGGCGTAAGATCGGTATCTGGGCACACGCGTTCGATGCTCTCTACAGGAACGCCGAGTGCCGTCGCAAAAATCTGTGATATGACGGTGTTCGAGCCCTGACCGATGTCCACGGCACCCTGATGAAGGACGACCGTGCCATCCACGCGTAATCCGCACTTGATGGTGGAGGGATTGGGCAGGGACGTGTTGCCGCAGCCATACCAGCCCCCCGCGACCCCGACACCCCGTCTGCGATGCCGGTGCTGTGCATTGAAGGACGCGCAGTCGGCGCGTTCGGATTGCCAGGCGGTGCGCAATGCAGTCAGGCACGCCTCGATCCCGACGCCCTGTTCAAACACCTGTCCACATACCGTCGGCTGGCCATTGCGAAGCGCGTTCCGGATGCGAAATTCCAAACGGTCTATCCCCAGCTTGTCGGCCAATTCATCAAACAGGCTTTCCTGAGCGATTGCCGATTGGGGGACGCCAAACCCGCGGAATGCGCCGGATGGGGGTTGGTTTGTGTGGACACCTTTGCTGCGCGCGCGGTAGTGCGGCACGCGGTACGGACCGGAGGCGTGTACAGGCACGCGATTGGCAACCGTGGGGCCCCAGCTGGCATAGGCGCCGGTGTCGAAACTGCCATCGAACGTGGCGGCAACCACGCGGCCTTCGTGATCTGCCCCTATTTTCATGTGAATGTCCGACGGGTGCCGTTTGGTTGAGGATTGCATCGATTCAACCCGCCCGTAGGCAAGCCGCACAGGCTGCCCTGTCTTTATCGCGGCGAGGGCAAGATACGGGTGTACAGTCAGGTCGAGCTTGGCGCCAAATCCGCCGCCCACGCTTGTGGGGCGGATGCGAATATCCCTGCGCGACATGCCTGTGATGATTTCGAGGGCATCAAGGTTCATGACCGGCGCCTGTGTGCACACGTGCAACTCGAGCCGTCCGTCGACCAGCCTCGCGTATCCTGCTTCGGGCTCTATGTAGGCATGCTCGACAAAACCGCTTTTGAAATGCCCCTCCACCGTCACGTCCGCGGCGCGCATGGCGGCGTCCGCATCGCCGTGTTCGACAAGGCCGGTGCACATCACGTTCCTTTCGCGCTCCATGTGCAGGCATGGCGCGTCCTCCGCCTGCGCCTGAGCGATATCGGTCAGCGCGTCAAGCGGCTCCCACGTGACCGGAAATCGGGTGGGATCAAAGGCGGCGATGGCTTCAGGGGTGCCAACCACGGCCGCGACCGCTTCGCCCCGAAACCGTGTTTCGTCCGTGGCAAAAACCGGCTGGTCCATGAACTGCGGGATCACACCGTGCAGGTTGCGACCCGGAACGTCGCGCGCAGTCAGCACTGACGTGATGCCACGCGTTTGTGCTGCAAAGGCGTCGCAGTCCCCCAGCGTGAATTTTGCGCGGTGATGGGGGGCGCGCACCACAAAAATTTCGAGCGTGCCGGGGGGGGCGATGTCATCCCCGAAAATCTCTTTACCACCGGTTTTTGCAGCACCGTCCACGCGGGCGATGGACGCGCCCACGGCACCATCGGAATGACGGGCCTGCGCAGGCAGCCCCATCACCGCATCGATGATTTTGCGGTAGCCGGTACAGCGGCACAATACGCCGCCAAGCGCATCGCCCACCTCTGTTTCACTGGGGGCAGGGTTGCGGCGGAGCAGGGCAACGGCGGACACCATCATGCCCGGAATGCAAATGCCGCATTGCGCGGCACCGTGATCCGCGAACCGCTGGGCAAGCATGGGGGCGATTTTGTCGCTGGCATGCAGACCGCGGAGTGTTTCCACGTGGCGATCCTGTGCCTGCTGTGCGGGTGTCAGACAGGCACAAACCGGGGCACCGTCCAGCAACACGGTACAGGCGCCGCAGTCGCCCGCGTTGCAGCCGATCTTTACGTCGCGGGCATCCAGCTTTTCGCGCAGCACCTGCGACAGCCTTTCGCCAGGGGCTGCGAACACTTCCACGGGGTTGCCATCCAGCGTGAACCGGGTGGCGTCGAGGCGGGGACGTTCATTCATAACCGCAAGCCTTCTGCAGCGCGCGTTTGCACTGTTCTGCTGCCACGTCGCGGCGGTAGGCCGCGCTGCCACGTGTATCGTCAATCGGAGCGAGAGGGCCAAGATGTTGCTCGCTCACGTGCAGGTCCGAAGGATGCAGACCGACAACAGCCTGCTCAAGATCATGCAGGCGCCGCGCGGTCGGTGCCGCCGCGCCCACGCTGATTTTCGCGCTTCGGATGCAGCCTTGCGCATCTGTTTCAACCAGAGCCGCCACCATCGTTATCGAAATCACGAGGTACCGTCGGCTTCCCAATTTTTCAAATGCGGATCGTGCATCCGGTGACGGGGTGGGCACAAAAATGCCGGTGACCAGCTCGTCCGGTGCCAGATCGGTGCTGCGAACGCCTTTGAGAAACTCCTCAAGCGGTACACGTCGTTTGCCGCGTGCGGCGCTCGCCAGATCGACATGCGCGTCCAGTACCATGAGCGGTGGCACGCCGTCGGCAGCGGGCGATGCATTGCAGATGTTTCCTACAACCGTGCCGGCGTTCTGGATCTGGACACTGCCCACTTCGCGCGCGGCCTGTCTCAGCGCGTCAAAAGCGGGTGGCAGGTCTGCACGCTGGACCTCTGACCACGTGACCGCCGCGCCGATGGTATACCCGTCCGTCGCCCGTTCAATCGCCTTCAGATCGGCGATGCGCGTCACGTCCAGATAATGGTCAGGCTGCACGCCCTGTCGGGCCGATGGGTAAACATCCGTGCCGCCTGCCACCACTTTGCCACCGGCGCGCGCTGCAACCTGCAAAGCGGCATCGAGCGTTGTGGGGGCGTGATAGGTCATCGCGTGCTCCGGACAGATCATTTGTGTGCAAATGGTATGAAGACGCGCCGCGTTCTGTCAATAATTTTGGGGAACGCAACGGCCTTTCTGCGCGCATCAAAGGCGATCCCCCAGATAGGCCAGAATGATCCCGGCCAGCTCCGCATGAATCTCCTCCCGTGACCGGCCACCGGCATCGTCACACAGCGCGTCCAGTTCGCCCTCTCTTTCGAGGATCGTGGGTCCTTTCGCTTTGCACTCGGCCAGAAAGCTGAAATGCGTGGCGTCCGGCACAATTCTATATGATGCTGTTGCGATCAGGTTGGCCGCGTCACGGGCATCAACGCCTGCGGGGATCAGGTCTGCGTCACCCAGATTGAGTATAAGCATCGGTATCGCAATTTCGCTCAGGCTCTGCTCCGTCAGGGTGCTGACAATACCGGGGTCGACAACAACTGCCGCAGAAATACGGGGGTCGCGCAGGTCCGCCGCGGCCGGAGAAAGATCGATGCTGTGCAGATCAATGCCGAAATGCGCGAGGAAGGCGCAATCGGACATGCCGTGACCGGTGTCGTCGCAAAACCGTTGCAGCCGTTCAGGATCGACCCGGGCACCGGCCAATGCAAGCGAGGTATATCCCCCCGCTGAAAAGCCCAGCGTCGCAATCCGGTCGGTATCCATAAAGGGGTAGGCAGCTGCGTTGTTTATAATTTCATCCAGCACAGCGGTGATATCGGCGGGCCGTTCCCAGACACGCACCGCCGCTTCGGCGGAGGCATTGCCAGTGGTTGTGCCGGGGTGATTTGGCAGAACCACGACATAGCCCGCCTCGGCAAGACGCGATGCGATCCAACCGAATTGTCCGGCGTTGCCACCGGCCCCGTGCGACATGATGATGACCGGAAACTGCCCGTCCTTTTGCGGGGCGCCGCGTCCGGCGTCGGTTCCGTAAAATACGCCGTTGCCGCCGACGGACACCTTTTTGCCGCCCGGATGTGCCGGGTACCAGACGTGAAAGTCGACATTTTGTCCGCGTGCCGGAGCAAAGGCCTTGCCGTAAGTAATGCCCGCTTCGCCGTCAAACGGCGGGCGCATGATTTCGTAAGTACCTAACGTGGCTGCACCAATCAGCACGGCAGCGGCGGTGGTTTTGAGGAGGGTGGCAATGGGGGGCATGGAACATTTCCTGTTTTGTTGACCGGCTTTCGTTTTGCCGTATCGCCCACGCTCCTTCGTCCTCGAACGCGATCAAGGTCGCCCTGCATCGCGATAAAGGATATGTATCCTCAACGTCAACAGACCGATAGAAACATGATTTTTGTGCCCCTTTCCCTTTTTTCGGCGTGTATTCTGATCGGGATATTTGTCTGGTTCGCCCGGTCACAAGATCTGGAAAAAACGCCGCATCGACTGTTTCTGGTGCTTATTGGCCTTTACGCGCTGCAATCGTGTCTCATCACGTTGCGCTGGGGGTATGGCGTGGAAGCGGCGGGCCGGTTCGTGGCATTTGTCGCTCCTGTTCTGCCGGTTGTCGCCTACCTGGCTTATGTGGCGTTGAAGGGGCCGGTTCGCGGGCGCCGCCTTTGGCCTTTTGCGGTGCTTGGGCTGTGTTGGTGCGCGCTTTTGTTTGCGGAAGAATTCGCGGATGGTCTGATTTTGCTGGCATATCTGGGCTTTGGCGGGTTGCTCGTCGCCACCGCGCTGCGCGGGGTTGATCAGGTCGCGCTGTCACCACTGGGCCAATCGCGCCAGATCGTCGCTGCGATGGCCGTGACTGGCGCGACGCTGATCGCCTCCGGGCTGACGGATATCTATAT
Source organism: Sulfitobacter sp. S190 (assembly GCF_025141935.1). Taxonomy (NCBI): domain Bacteria; kingdom Pseudomonadati; phylum Pseudomonadota; class Alphaproteobacteria; order Rhodobacterales; family Roseobacteraceae; genus Sulfitobacter; species Sulfitobacter sp. S190. The sequence goes on from NZ_CP081121.1 coordinate 80,622, forward strand.
CATTTTCGATTTCATCACGACGGGCGGTGAAACCGTCGGGTTTACTGTCGGTGTCCTGCAATCGCTCTTTGTCGTGCTCATCGGCGCCTCTGCGGCGTTCGGGCGGGTGTCAGTCGGGTCTGCTCAAGCAGAGAGTGATCCAGAAATACCGGACGCCACCGTATTGGAAGCGGACGCCGAGATTATCGCGCGCCTCGACACGCTGTTCACCCGCGAGGGACTGCACCGGAGTAAGGAACTGAGCCTGCGACGCCTGAGCCGCAAGTTGGGTCTGCCGGACCGGCAGGTTTCGAACGCGATAAATCGCAGCGCAGGTTTGAGCGTGTCCCAGTTTGTGAACGAATACCGGGTCAAGGACGCGTGTCAGCTGCTGAAATCCACCGACGATACGATCCTGACGGTCTCACTGGCTGCGGGTTTTGCAACGAAATCGAACTTCAATCGGGAATTTGCGCGGGTCTGCGGGGTTTCGCCCTCGCAGTGGCGCAAGCAACACTGATAGAGCACGCGCCGCCGGGGTCTGTCGGGCCGACCTACAGTTTTTGGACGTGATCCAAAAGGGCCGAGATCTGGTTGACCAATGCCGCTTTGCGCTCTTCATCGATCTTGGCAACGACGCTTTTGACCTGCGTCGTAGAGATATCGGGTGTCCGGGCGAGGTAGGTCACCGTGCAGCCGGTTTGCGCTTCGAGAAAGTCGAATTTCCCGATCCAGTCATCCCCCATGGCAAAGATGTCGGCCTTGTATTTGATTACGTCGTCGACCTTCTGGTCCCAGTTGTTTTCGGGAAAAACGTCATCGACATATTCACACGATTTGACGATCTCGCTCCGGTCGTCATAGCTGAAGATCGATTGTTTGCCTTTGATGTCGTTGAATTCGTCCGTTGAGCACCCGACGATCAGCCGGTCGCCCAAGGCCCGCAGTCGTCGCAGCAGGCGCACGTGGCCCACATGGAACAAATCAAAAGTGCCATAGGTGATGACGGTTTTCATGGTGATTTCCCGATTGGTGAGGCGGTGCCCGATCCTGCGCAAACTGACCCGATAACGGGCAGGAATTCAACACATTCCGTGGAGCCGCAAGCCGCTGTTAGCAGCGCCCAGCGATATACCCCAGAACGACCGCAGCAAGCAGCCCATTTCCCGAAAGATATCCGCTGTCGCCGGCACCGGACACACCGCAGGCCGCGCCGCCGGCTGCGTAGAGGTTGGCGAAGGTGTCGCCGTCCGTGTGCCGGACCTTGGCCGTTTCGGGGTCGATGACCAACCCGCCCTGAGTATGGAACAGGGCGCCGGTCACCTTCACGGCCACAAGGTCCGTACGCGATGGTGCGGTATCCCATGATCTACCAAGGGCATCTGTACCACTTGCCGGAATTTGATCGAAAGTGCGGGTGAGCGCGTCGGCCTCCAGCCCGAGCATTTTTGCAAGGGACGGAATGTCGGGGGCATGGACCAGCGCATTTTGCTTTTCGGCTTCTTTGAAGTCCGCGAATTGCCGCGCGACATCGGCGATACGCGTGTCGAAGATCGTCCATGCGACGCCTTCGGGTTGGCGCAGCACGTGGCGGGCGGCTTCGGAGTAGCCTTGGCTTTCGTTCCAGAACCGTTCGCCGTTGGTATTCACCTGAAATCCGCCCTGTGTGATGACGGCCCAAGTGATGAGAATACCGTGAGGATAGGCGACGTTCCCGTGCCCCTGATATGCGCCGAGATGCTTCAACTGCGCGCCCGCAGTCTGGCCCCAGGCGATCGCGTCACCGGTATTGCCATCGTGGCCGAACCAAAGCGCATCCGCGATATCGGGCATGTGGTCCCTGACCATCGTCCGGTTGCCGCCAAACCCGTTGCAAGCCAACACCACACGCTGCGTCCGCACGGTTTCGGCTGCGCCATCGGGTCGCGCCAGTGTTACACCATCCACGGTTTTGCCGTCCAGATGCAGGGTTACCGCCCGCCGGTTGCACACCAGCGGCACGCCAAGCGTATCAACACGCGCGCGCAATGCGTCGACCAACTCCGCGCCGGAGCGGGTGGGCAGACCGTGCATGCGTTTGTGTTGGTGCCCGGGGTAGTCAAAGTTATCGACGAGTGTGAAGGGCAGGCCGTGCGTATCGGCAAGCCATTCGATGACCCCGGCAGCACCATCAGCCAATACCCCAACCAATGCGGGGTCATTTTCGTGACTGGCCTTGTCCTGAATGTCCTGCGCGAAAATCTGTGCGGTATCTTCGATCCCGATGGCCCGCTGAAAACGGGTTCCTGCTGCCGGGATAAGACCGGCACTGAGCGCGGTAGAGCCGGTGGGAACGGCATCCGCTTCGACAATCAGAACGTCCTGTCCGGCCCCGTGGGCGCTCAGCCCGGCGACGAGGCCACAGGCGCCCGCGCCGATAATGAGTGTTTCGACCTCCAGATCATAACTGTCCAAAGGGGGGTGAATGTCAGGGCTTGCCATCAAAACGTTGCCCCAGTTTGAGCATCTGCGGGGTGCCGATGGTCTCGTTCAGCGCATCAAAATCGAACATCCTTTCCTTGAACGGCGTATTTGTGCCGTGGTTTCGCAGGCTGCTGTAATAGTCTTTTGCGGTATGGGCGAGCGCCCGCACAATACCACCGGGAAAGACAGCGATATCGAAACCCATCGCCTGCAAGTCATCTGCCGACGACATGGGCGTGGCGCCCCCTTCGACCATATTGGCGAGCAGAGGTATCTGCGCGCCGAAGGTCTGTGGAATGCGCATCAATTCATCGCGGTCACGCGGTGCTTCGATGAACAGAACGTCCGCGCCGGCGTCGATGTACCGGGCGGCGCGGTCCACGGCGGCATCGAACCCTTCAACGGCAACGGCGTCGGTGCGCGCAATGATCAGGGTGTCATGGGCGCGTGCATCGACCATCGCGGCGATTTTGCCGCACATCTCATTGGCCGGGATGAGCGATTTGTCCGACAGATGACCACATTTCTTGGGGTATGTTTGATCTTCGACCTGAAGGGCGGCAGCACCGGCACGCTCGTAAACCCGCATTGTGCGCTGCGCGTTCAAGGCGTTCCCGAAGCCGGTGTCCGCGTCCATGATGACGGGCAGCGGAGAGCGATCCGCAATAAGCGCCATGGTCTCTGCCATTTCGGACGCCGTTGTCAGCCCAATGTCCGGACGACCCAACCGGGTGTAGGCGACCGCGGCGCCGGAGAGATAGAGCGCCTCGAAACCCGCATCGGTGGCCAGCGCGGCGGTCAGCCCGTCATAGACGCCCGGCGCCAAAAGGATATCGGTCTGGGTAAGGCGTGTGCGCAAGTTCATGTGGCGTTTTCCAGCATCTGGGCCGCCTGCGTGCAGGTGGCAATTTTTGTGACGGTCCCCAGCGATGTAAGTGTCGCGTCATGCACCGCGCTGTCGAACGCGGCACAGCCGTCCGACAGCAAGACAGTGTGGATATTGCGCAGATGCGCGTCACGTACGGTGCTGGCAACGCCGCCGTTGGTGACGATGCCGCCGATGATGAGCGTATCGATCCCGACCGCACGCATGACGTAATCCAGCCGCGTCTGATAGAATGCGGAGTACGCGACCTTCTCGATTGTAAAATCTGCAGGCGCCAGTGTTTCAGTCAACGCATGTCCAAAGCTGCTAGGTGCGAAGTCACCTTTCTTCAGGAACGGTCGCAGCTTCTTGAGGTGATCCGCGATCAACGGCTCACCGTCACGACCGGCTATAAGGGTGAACTGGGCTGAGATATAGAAACCGCCTGCGTTGATCAGAGCGTCCTTCAACGGCAAAATCCGGTCTGGCAGGGCCGTGATTGCCGCAGAACCCTGATCCGCGCGGCCGTACGCGCCGTCAGGATGCAAAAAATCGTTCTGCAAGTCGATTGTCAGCAAAGCCGTTCGCTGCGGTATCATGTCTGCGCCCTTTCGATGATCGTATTGCCGTATTCATCCACGCGCCCGGTAAGGCCGGGTTCGATCAGAACTGTCGTATCGGGTTGTTCGAGTATCGCGGGGCCGGGAATTTTTGCGCCGACGGGCAGCTCAAGCCTTTTGTAGAGACGGGTATCGTGCCACTCTCCGGCGAAATAGACCGGTCGCATGCCATTGAACGCCGCCTCGACAGAGCCGCCTTCGGGCGTCAGCGTTTCGAGATCGAAACGTGGTCTTTTGCCGGTCACCGCGCTGCGTAGATTCATCACGCGCCGTGTGCCGTTCTCCAGCAGTCTTCCGTAAGTCGCGAGATAAGCCGCATCAAATGCGGCCTTTATGTCATCGACCGTGGGGGCCGCGACCTTGCCGTCCGTCACCGTTACCTCGAGCGGAACGCTGACCGTATGGGTCTGACCCAGATAGGCCATGTCCAGCGTGAAGCCGATGTCGCGACTTTCAAAACGGGTCTGCGCCGCGTCAAGCATCGCCATGCCGTCGTCGACGTGCGACTGCATATGCGTCCCGAGCATTGATGTATCCATACCATCGACCATTGCGTTCACGGTTTGCACAAAATCCTGCCGCATATCCGCAATGACGCAGCCCATCGCCGACGTCACGCCGGGATAGCGCGGCACAATCGCGCGGGCGAGACCCACATCATCGAGCATGGCGCCCGCATGCAGCGCGCCGCCTCCGCCGAAGGGCATGAACGCAAACCGCTTAGGGTCGAACCCCCGCTCGATGGAGACAAGTCGCAAGGCCCCGGCCATGCGGCTGTTCGCGACGCGCAAGATTGCTTCGGCCGCGTGCAGTGGGTCCAGATTGAGCGGCGCGCCCACATGCTCCGCGATCGCTTGACGGGCCGCTTCGACGTCCAGCTTTTCAAGTTTCCCGCCGATGGGATTGTCCGGGTCGATCCGGCCCAGAACGACATTCGCATCCGTCACTGTTGGACGGGTATTGCCCATACCGTACGCCACCGGCCCCGGCGTGGAACCCGCACTTTCGGGACCGATATTGAGCAGCCCGCCTTTGTCCACCCATGCAATCGAACCTCCGCCGGCACCGATCGTCGTGATCTCGATCATCGGGGTCCGCACGACCATACCAAAATCGATCGATGTTTGCGGGCTGAGCATGCTGTCGCCGCCGGCAATGAGCGAGACGTCGAATGACGTGCCGCCCATGTCCCCGGTGATGACATCGGGGAACCCGGCCGCCTGCGCAATATATCCTGCCGCGATGACACCTGCGGCGGGGCCGGACAATGCGGTCCGGATCGGCAACCGTGCTGCGGTGGCCACATCCATGACACCACCATTGGACTGTACGATCATGAACTCGCCCGCAAAGCCGCCTGATTTCAGCGCTTGCTCAAGCCTGCTGAGATAGCCGGACACTTCCGGTTGCAGGTAGGCATTCAATGCCGTGGTGCTGAAGCGTTCGAACTCACGGATTTCGGGCAGGATTTCGGAGGAACACGACACATGCGCGTTCGGCCACATGCCGCGCACCGTTTCGACCGCGCGTCTTTCGTTCTCGGGGTTGGCGTAAGCGTTGGCGAAGAGGACGGCTACGGCTTCGCAGCCCTCATCGCGCAACTGTTGCGCTTGTGCACGGACGGCGTCGAGGTCGACAGGTTGCCGGATCGTGCCGTCCGCCAGCGTGCGCTCTGGCACCTCCAACCTCAGGGATCGCGCAACAACCGGATCAAAATTACCGCGAAGGCCCCACGTGCGGGGGCGATCGCGACGGCGCATTTCGAGCACATCGCGCAGTCCCATCGTCGTGATGACCCCGATCCGCGCCCCCTTGCGTTCCAGCAGCGCATTCGTGCCAGCAGTCGTGCCGTGCACCACCACCGACACATTCGACAGGTCGTCCACGCTCGCGCCGATGCCTTCGAGAAATCCGGCGGATTGGTCCGGGCGGCTGGTTGGGACCTTGGCCACACGTGCGGTACCGGTTTCTTCGTCCAGAACAAAAATGTCGGTGAACGTGCCGCCGACGTCCACCCCGATCATGTTGCCTTTCATTCCGAAACCTCCTGCCACGCTTTGCCATAGGTTTCATCCGCGGTGTCGGCACTCACAAAACCATCGGACACGTCGCGCGCGATCGCGTCGGCGGCACGGTCCTGTGGCGGTCCATATCCGCCTCCGCCGGGTGTATCGAGCCGCACCGATTGCCCCTGTTCGAGCCTGATGCCGACCATTTTCGACGCCATTGGCGGTACATGCCAGCCGTCTGTCTGCTCATAGGAAAAGACGTTCAGCGCAGCCTCATGGCCGCCTGCGACCCCCTGCGGGGCATAGCGACCGCGCTCGCCGAACAAAAAGGCCTTTGCGCCATTACCTTCCAGCACTTCGATCTCGTAGCGCGCGCCCATGCCTCCGCGGTGTTTGCCTGCGCCCGCACTATCGGGGCGCAGGGCCCATTCGCGGAACATGATGGGGTATGCGGCTTCGAGTATTTCCAGCGGAGGGATTGTCGCTGTCGATATGGGCGCGTTGCCATGGTTCAGCCCGTCCCCTTCGGACGAGCCGCCGTGACCTCCGCCATAAAAGCTGAACATGACCCACGGGCTCCCGTTGGCACGTGTGCCCGAAATCGACAGCGCGTTGATCGTGCCGTAGGCGTTTGCGACGACCCGTTCGGGTGCTGCATGGGCTGCTGCGGAAAATATCACGTCGATCATGCGCAATATTGTCTCTGTATAGCCGCCAACGGGGGCGGGAAACGGCGCTGACAGCAGTGATCCTTCGGGAATTTTTACCGATACAGGCCGCATCACACCGGCGTTGGCAGGCAGCGCGGGAAAGATGTGTTTGATCGCCACATAGGCCGTGGCAACCGCGGTGGGCAACGCGATGTTGACCGGACCCGCGCACCGCGGCGCAGTTCCCTCGAAGTCGAGTGTCATCGTGTCACCGGAAATCTCGAGCGCCACTTTGATCGGCAGGGCACTGTCGGTGATGCCGTCGTTGTCGAGATAGTCCAATGCTTCCCATCGCCCGTCCGGCAGCGCCCGAAGCTCTGCCTGCATCAGCATTTCCGCGCGGTCCTGCAAAGCGTCGAGAGCATGGCGTACGGTGTCGGGGCCATATTCCCCGAGCAGCTCATCCATCCGCCTAACGCCAAGATCAAGCGCGCCAAGTTGCCCGTTCAAGTCTCCTTGGGCCGATTGTGGCAAGCGCGTGTTGCGCATCAGAATGTCGATGATGTCGGTCTGCATCTTCCCCGCCTTGGCCAAGCGGACGGGCGGCAGGACAAACGCCTCCTGAAACGCATCCGTTGCGGCAGGGTTGTAGTTGCCCGGAACCGCACCGCCGACATCGTGCCAGTGCCCGACGGAGGCAAGATAGCAAAACAACTTTCCCTTGTGAAAATAGGGCCTGACAAGGCGCATGTCGCTCAGATGGGTGCCACCGAGATGCGCATCGTTGAAGATATAGATGTCACCGTCTTCCAGATCCCCGTTCTGTGCTGCCTTGTCGATCACGGCCTTCACGGCAAACGACATGACGCCGACAAAGATAGGAAGACCCGATTTCCCCTGCACAAGCGTATCGCCGCTGTTTGCGTGGTAAAGACCGTGAGAAGCATCATGTGCCTCCGCTATGATCGGATTGAATGCGGCGCGGAAAAGCGTTGCATCCATTTCGTCGGCAATCTGCTCCATCCTTCCCGCAAGCACGGCCAGGGTAATGGGGTCGATGTCGGTGGTCATGATGTCCCTCGGGTTTCGGCGATGTCGTTCCAGACGTCCTGGCGGGTCAAAAGCCCCTGCATGACTTCAAAGCGGTCGATAAAACGGATGCCATCAAAGGCCGTGCCATCGGGCCATTCGCCGGATAATGTGCCGCGGCAATAGACGATCGCGTGTTCGTCTTGCGAGGGCAGGCATTCGAACGCGGTGTAGGATTTCGTGACAAATCGGTAGCGCGGCGCCGCCCAGGCAACCAGCGCATCCAATGACGTCATGGGGTCCGTGCCGGGAAATGTCATCGTGAAACCCGCGCCCAACATGTTGCGGGCGCTTTCAAGATCGCGCGCCTCCATCGCATCGAGGAATGCGCGTACTGTTTGTGCGGGGTCCGGAAGGGCGGGCGCCGGCGTGCGGTGCGTCCCGCCCCGCATGTAGGCACTGGCGGACACTTCGTGGAGCAATACCGTCACCGATTCGGCGGGGGCAGGCACGACGATCCTCACGGCATCCGTCAGCGCAGCGCACAGCCGCGATTTGGCCGCATCGTCGTACCCCTCGATCAGATGGCATTCGATCACTGGCATGTCGTCGCTCCCATGATGACATGTATTTCTATAGTACAGGTTTATGCGATTTTATAGATCAGAAATGCCGATATCTGTGAGATAGATTTCTTGCATTTGCATATTCAATCGCTAGGCTTTGGAGCAAGAGCGAGGATTCGAATGGTGCAAGGCCCCGATAATAAGGGACGTAGCAGCCTTCCAGAGGGAGGCAAGGCGCGTCGCGTTTATCTGCATCTGCATGAAGATATCACCCGCGGCAGCTATGCCGAAGGCGCTGTGCTGCCGGGTGAGCAGAAACTCTCGGTACAGTTTGATGTGTCGCGCGTGACCATCAGGCGCGCTTTGGATGCACTTGAGGACGAAGGCCTGATACGGCGTAGCGCGGGATCTGGCACCACGGTTTGCGCGGCGCCTGACGCACCCTCGGTGGCGGCGGATTTCACAACGCTGATGCCGCAGGTCGTTCAGATGGGGTACGACACGACCGTGCGGCTGCTTTCGTTCGGGTATGGCCCGCCCCCGGCCGCTGTTGCGCGCGAAATGCAGCAAACGTCAGATGCAGTTATGCAGCGTGCGGTGCGCCTGCGGTTGGTCGAAGAGCAGGCGTTCTCGCATCTCACGACCTATGTGCCCGAAGATATCGCGCGCAACTACAGCGAGGCAGAGCTCGCCACAGAACCTTTGTTCATCCTGCTGGAACGGTCGGGCGTTGTGGTGCAAACCGCTCACCAAAGCGTCAGTGCCACGCTGGCATCCCCGGATGTCGCGGCGCATCTGGGCCTGAGTGTCGGCGCTCCCTTGCTGTCGCTGGACCGCGTGGTTCGGGATGCGCAGGGCAGGGGGGTCGAATATTTGTCCGCTCTCTACCGTCCCGATATGTTCAGGCTTGAGATGACGCTCGGTCGTGTCGGTGCAGGAGAGGCGCGACATTGGGAGCCGATCATTCAGCCCGACCCGGCGCAGGCCGCCGAATGAAGACGCTTCTCGACAAACTGTGGGATGCCCACGAAATCACCCGCCGCGATGATGGCACGTCGCTGCTGTGGGTCGACCGGCACCTTGTGCACGAAGGATCGCACCACGCTTTCGCAAAGATCTCAGCTCGTGGTGCATCCGTCGCCCATCCCGATCTGACATTTGCGGTCGTGGACCACTATGCGCCGACACGTGCGGGCACCGTGGCCGCAGATGTCCGGCGCATGATTGACACACTGGGCGACAATGCCCGAAGGGCAGGAATACGTCTTTATGGCTTGCGTGATCCCGGACAGGGGATCGTGCACGTGATCGGACCGGAGCAAGGGATCACGCTGCCGGGTCTTTTGATAAATTGCGGTGACAGTCATACCTCCACACATGGCGCATTTGGCGCGTTGGCGTTCGGCGTTGGCGCGACCGAGGTTGCCCATATTCTTGCGACACAGACAATTTGGCAAAAGCGGCCGAAATCCATGCAGCTGTGGTTCGACGGCACTTTGACAGAAGGCGTTACAGCCAAGGATCTTGCGCTGCACTGGATTGCGAAGCTGGGAAGTGACGGTGCCCGCGGACATGCAATCGAATACGCGGGTCCGGCAATTCGCAATCTCAGCATGGAAGGGCGGCTGACCCTGTGCAACCTGTCGATCGAAGGGGGCGGGCGCTTCGGGATGATCGCGCCTGACGAGGCGACTTTCACCTATCTCAAGGGACGGCCTTTCGCGCCGGCCGGCGACGCGTGGGACAAAGCCGTTGAGGACTGGCGGCAGCTTTGTTCCGACGACACTGCCGAATTTGACAGCCAGATACGTTTCGACGCGTCCGACGTGGCCCCGACAGTGACGTGGGGTACGTCACCGGAAGAGGCGGCCCCCATCACTGACCAAGTTCCCAGACCGGATGATCTTGGCCCGAACAAAGCGGAACACGCCCGTGCTTCGCTTGCCTACATGGGTCTCGAACCGGGTGCGCGATTGGTCGATGTGCCGGTGGACGAAGTGTTCATCGGGTCCTGCACGAACGGTCGGATTGAGGACTTGCGCATGGCCGCCAAGGTGCTGGCAGGTCGGAAGGCGCGTGTTCCGGGACTGGTATCGCCGGGCTCGGCACAGGTGAAAAAGCAAGCGGAGCAAGAGGGGCTTGCGACTATCTTTTCCCAGGCAGGTCTGGAATGGGCCGATGCGGGATGCTCGATGTGTGTCGGAATGAACGGGGATATCGTGGGCGCTGGAAAACGTTGCGCATCATCGACAAATCGCAACTTCAAAGGTCGGCAGGGTCGTGGCGCCCGTACCCATCTCATGAGCGCGGCGATGGTCGCTGCCGCTGCTGTCAAAGGGCATCTCGCCGATGTGCGCCCCTTGCTGGAGGGGCGGGAATGAGCGGTTGGCGTACGCTTTCGGGAACAGCCGTGGCATTGCCACAGGCCAACATCGATACCGATCAGTTGATCCCTGCGCGTTTCATGTCGCAACCGCGTGCCAACGGCTACGGGAGCTTTTTGTTGCATGATGCGCGGCAAGACGATCCGGACCACCCCTTGAACAGACACCTCGATGCGAAGGTTCTCGTGACACGCCGGAATTTCGGCACCGGATCAAGCAGGGAGGCCGCGGTCTATGCGCTGTCGGATTTCGGGATCCGCGCTGTGCTGGCGCCGAGCTTTGGCGACATATTTGCTGCCAATGCAGTCAACAACGGTGTTCTGCCTGCGAAAGTGGACGCGCAGATCATCGAAAACACCATCAACCGAATGGGGGAAGGCGCGCACGTGGTCACCCTTTCTCTTGACGCTTGTATGGCCACAATCGGAAATGCCGACATCCCCTTCACGCTCGATCCGATGTGGCAACGCAAGCTGATGAACGGCTGGGACGACATTGATCTGACACAGCAGCACGCCCCCGAAATCGCAGAATTTCGCGCAGCCCGCTGGGCCGCGCACCCTTGGGCAATGCCCAGACAGAAGACCCCGCACAGCGCGCGGCAAGATTGAAAACCAAAGGGAGAGATCGAATGAAACATGCAATAATCGGCGGAATTTTTGCCAGTACCGCACTGGCGGGGCAAGTGATGGCCCAAGATACCGTGACTGCGGTGCACGCTTTTCCGGAATCGCTGATCTATACGAAGTCGTTTCTCGAATTCGTCAAAAGAGTGAATGCCGCAGGCGAGGGTATCGTGAAAATCGAGGTGCGCGGCGGACCCGAAGCCATCGGTATGTTCCAGCAACCGGACGCCGTTCGGAACGGTGTGGTCGACATGGTCTATACGCCCGGCAGCTTTTATGCCGGATCCCTGCCTGAAAAAGACGCGCTCGTGACATCCAACATCGTTGCGGCAGAAGCCCGCGCGAACGGCGGCATCGAGCTCATCGACCAAATCCATCAGGAAAAGATGGGTGTGAAATACCTTGGCTGGTTCGACAGCGGCGTTTGCTACAATCTCTGGACCCGCGACGAACCGACGCTCGACGATGGCGGCAATCTGGATGTATCCGGTCTGAAGCTGCGCGGTAATGCCGTCTATAACGCGTTTTTCACGGATTATCTGGGCGCTCAGGTGATCGATCTGCCAACAACCGAGGTCTATTCCGCCCTCGAGCGCGGGGTTGTCGATGCCACGGGGTGGACCCAGATCGGTCTGATCGACCTCAAGTGGAATGAGTTTCTCAATTACCGGATCGAGCCGTGCTTTTTCTCAACGGACCTCGGGGTCATCATGAACCTCGACAAATGGAACAGCCTGTCCGATGCCGCGCGCAATGTCATTCAGGACGTGGCGATTGCGCATGAGGAAGAGTCTGCAAGCAAGCTTGGTGCCAAGCGGGACGAGGATTTTGCCGCGCTCGAAGAGGCCGGGATGCAGGTCGTCACATTGGAAGGCGAAGCGGCGGAAGCCTATCTGGGTGCAGCCGTTGAAAAGACATGGGACCGGATGAAAGGTCTGATGGAAGAAAGTCCTCAGGGGGCTGACAACTACGACGAGCTGATCGAACTGTTCTACGAAAAATAAGACGATCAATGCCGCGCCGGATAAAGTCTGGCGCGGCGCACTCAAGGGGCGTGTCATGCAGGTGCTCGGGCAACTCTATCGCGGGTTTTTATACGCAATGGCAGGTATCGCAGGCGCGATGCTGGTCTGGCTTATGGTGTCTGTTGTCACATCCGTGACGATGCGCAACCTTGGTCTGCAGCCTTTCGCGTGGCTTTTCACGTCATCGGAATATGCAATCCTTTACATGACGATGCTTGGCGCGCCTTGGTTGGTCCGTGAACGGGGTCATGTCCACATCGAACTGGTAACCGCCGCCCTGCCAGCGCACGCCAGACGCATTGTCAGCCGGAGCGTCGCGGCCATTTGCGTTGCCATCTGTGCGTTGCTTGCGTGGAAAGGTGCGGAACTGATGCTAACCAATATCGCCCGCAACGATCTGGATGTGCGGGCCTATTACTTTCCCAAATGGGTTTTAACGGCGGCATTCCCCGTCTGTTTTGGTCTCATGGCGGTGGAGTTTTCACGGTATGTGTTCGGCAAAACGCTGATGCATTCGGGCGAAGCGGGAATACACGAATAATGGAATGGTTCGAGGCGCTTGGCCTGCTGATCGGGTCCATTCTGGTGCTCATGGCGATCGGGATGCCCGTCGCGCTTGCCTTTCTGGCGGCAAATATCATCGGTGCGTGGTTCTTTATGGGCGGGGCACGCGGCGTGACGCTGATGCTCAACAACGGCTTTGGCAGTCTGACCAATTTTGCGCTCGTGCCGATCCCGCTTTTCCTCCTGATGGGTGAAATCTTTTTCCATACCGGCCTCGGCAAACGCATGTTCAATGCAATTGACAAGCTGCTTGGCCGCCTGCCGGGCCGCTTGTCCTACGTAACGGTTCTTGGCGGCACGGCGTTTTCCACCTTGTCGGGGTCCTCGATGGGATCGACGGCCCTTCTGGGCAGTCTCATGGTGCCGGAAATGACGCAGCGCGGGTATAAAAAGCATATGTCGATCGGGCCGATTTTGGGGACGGGCGGGTTGGCCATCATCATTCCCCCATCGGCGCTCGCCGTGCTTCTGGCGACGCTTGCGCGTATCGATGTCGGTGCGTTGTTGATCGCGGGCATTGTGCCGGGCTTGATCCTTGCGTCTTTCTACATCGCGACAATCTATGTGCAGACGCGTATCGATCCCGACGCAGCACCCGCTTACGACGTCGAAACATTGAGCGTCAGTGCGAAATTCGGCCTGCTGTTCCGTGACATTCTGCCAATGCTGTCGGTGATGGTGCTGATCGTGATCGGTATGGTCGCGGGGCTCATAACACCGTCCGAAGCGGCGGCTTTCGGTGCCTTGGGCGTCTTGATCCTCGCGCTGGTTTTCCGGTGCCTGAGCTGGCAAGCGCTGCGAAAGTCCGTTGTCGGCGCTTTGCGGGTGACGCTCATGGCGTATCTGATTGTGTTCGGCTCTGCGACCTTCAGCCAGCTGCTCGCTTTCTCTGGCGCGTCCTCCGGGCTCATTCGCTGGGCGACGGCTTTCGATCTTGCCCCGATCGCGATGCTTCTGGTGATGTTTGGCGTTCTTTTGCTGCTCGGGATGTTCATGGAACAGATCTCCATGATGTTGCTGACGGTCCCGATCTTCTTTCCATTGGCGACGACGCTGGGTTTTGATCCCATCTGGTTTGGTCTCATCATTTTGCTGGCGCTCGAAATCAGCTTTACGACCCCTCCTTTCGGGCTACTTCTTTTTGTGATGAAGGGCGTTGCCCCCCGCGAGACGACGATGCGAGATATCTATGGGTCGGCCATTCCGTATATGGCGTGCTCCATGCTGCTGGTGGCGCTGCTCATTGCGTTTCCGCAGATCGCGCTGTGGCTTCCCGGGTTGTAAGCGCGCCGTTGGGAAAAATGCGACTGGTTTCCCGATAGCGGCGGTTGCGTCTTTCGGCTATGATTATGAATGCCAGCTTGGTTGGAGAGCTACACATGCGCCGCGCCGTTTTTCTATCGACAGTTTTCGTCTCTGCCGTCGCCGCGGCTCCCGTGCTTGCGCAGGACCGTGAAATAAGCTTCGCGTTGCGTGGCGGATTGGCCGTTGCACCTTCCTATCCCGGTGCGGATGATTACGAGGTCGGGCCGGATCTGGGATTTGCCTTTGGCGGGCTCAGCTGGGGCCGTGTCAATATCGGCCGTGGTATCGGCGCTGCACCGCAGGACGGTCTGTCGTTCCGCGGCGCGTTCAAAGTGATCGGCGATCGCGAAGCCGACGACAATTCGGAATTGCTTGGCCTGGACGATGTGAGCACCGCCGTCGAATTGGGTATCGGCGCGACCTACCGGCAGGCGAACTGGCTGGCCTTCGGCGAAGTACGCAAAGGCGTGACAGGTCACAGTGGCTGGACCGGTACGCTTGGTGCGGATGCAATTTTCAAGCCGGACGACCGGTGGACCATCACCGCCGGACCCCGTGTCAGCTTTGGCGACAGTGATTTCGCAGATACATATTTCGGCATTACCGATGACGAAGCGACGGCTTCATCGTTCGGAGCGTTCGATGCTGACGGTGGCGCACTGGGCGCAGGTTTCGAAGTGCAGGCGAGCTACTTGCTGTCCGAGCAATGGTCTGTCGAAGGGGCGCTGGGGTACGAACGTCTGCTCGGTGATGCGGCCGACAGCCCCATTACCGAGCTTGGCTCGGATGACCAGTGGCGCCTGCGCATCGGGTTGAGCCGGAAATTCTCCCTAAATTTCTAGCCGGTCAGGCAATCAGTACTCCACGGTGATCAGAACGGAATCTGTATAGACGCCGGCGCGCAAAGGTTGGCCCGCGAACAGCCGACCGTGGACTGTCATCGTTTGGTCATTGCCTGTACCGGTCGTTGCGACAGTCTGGCCGGGGGTCTGGCCCCAAGGCGTCGTAACCGAACCATTTAGATACAAACCATAGCGCAGCTGTTGGCTTGCGGGCCCGGTCATCCGTCGGTCCGTGGGTCCGCTGGCGCCAGCGCCCACTCCGTTGTCGAGCGACACGGTGTACCCCGTCCCTTGTGTGCAGCGGATGACGAAGCCGCCTGTGGCCGCGACTGTCGATGTCACGGCAGCGGCGGCCAGCGTCCCGAAATCGATGGCTCCAGCATCCACCTCGCAACTGGCGGCGACGTCTGCGGTGACGTCAAAGGCATTGATTTGTCGCACCGTGCCAGGTTGGTTGCACGAATTTGTATTAAATTCGATATGGGCCTGCGCAGTGCCGGAAAACGTGGTGCTATAGGCGCCGGTACCTGTGCCGACACCTGATGACGTAATATCGGCAAACACCGGCACATCGATCCTGCCAGTCCCTAGAACCGTAGGAACCCGCACAAATTCGCGATCCCACGTTCCGCCGGACGCGCCATTCCCGCCGGGGCGCAACTCGTAGGCGAGCGCTGCGGAATCCGCGCGGCGCATGAAACGGGGTGAAAAACCTGCACCGCTGCCGCCCGACCCGGACGCCAAAACGATGCAGACCCCGATGCTGCCAACACCGGTGCAATTGATGCTTAACGTGCCAGAAGTCTGGTTGCTTACCCCACTGCGCAGACTGACCGTGCCAAACACGATGTCACTCATGCTCGACGTACAATTAACAGACTGTGCCTGCGCCATGGGGGGCAGGGCTGTCGAAACGATCAGAAAGAGTATGAACAGCGTTATCCGCATATTGCCACCGCCGGGGTGTCGTCTGTTCGAAGCGGCGGGACGCGCGTTTTGCACCGGCCTGTTTCCATTGTCGCGCCTTCGGGAACGCCGTCGAGGAGCACCAGCCCGTCGTAACCGACCCCCAGATCATGAGATTTGCCGCCAATGATGAGCGCTGATCCGACCGGTACGGGTTTTCCTGTGCTATATTGCAGTTTCACCACGCGGGTTTGTGCAGCGTCCTTTGTATCAAGAGCTACGAAAATGCCGGACGTACGGGACGGGACGATGTCGGCTGCGGTGACTTGTGCAATCGTGCCTTGCGCCACATCATCGACATCGATCGATATACGATTGGAATTGTAAGGCTGCACACCTGTAACAACCGCGCGGCCGCTGCGGTTTGTGCGGGTCACAACGCGGTTTTGCAACCGGACAGGCACATCTGGCGCGCCTACATCCACGACCGCGAAACTGCTTTTGATCTGCGGCCCTGCGGTGATCCGGCGGTCCATCATCGCGAAGGCACCGCGAAGCCGCAGATCGAGGCTGGAGCGTCGCGATGCGTGACGCGCGGAAACGTCCAGCCGTGCGCGCCTGCCTTGCGCCCAAATGCGCCCTCCAACGCGGACTTCACCATCGTTGCGCGCCAGTTCCGCGTCATATCCCCACGACCCTGCTGTGCCATCACCTGCGCGGGACGCGAACACACTCGATCCAGTTGTGTTGGAATGCGCGATCTGCGTTGCGTGTTTGCCGAATTTCATTGTCACCACAGCGGCCAGTCGCGTGTCGCGCCGCGTCCAATCGTGACTGGCGTTTACGTTGAGAACAGCGTCCGATCGCCAGACCTTTGAGGAGAGCCCGAGGCTTGTCAGCTGGGTTTTTCGCGTATCGTTTTCGATAGAAATATGGCTCGCTCCGAACGTCATTTCTCCCGCATGACCCGGCACGCTCAGACTGACGACGTCACGCCTTCGATCAACGCCGGAAAGTGTGAACCCGTTCTGGGCATCGATCGCGGACGCCAGATCGAGATACTGACCGGAGGCGCGGAAATGGCTCGCTTCAAACCGAAGCCTTCCGTTGAGAGGGTGTGCGATAAGTGTTGTATTGTAAAATTTTCCGCGGGTGTCGTTGTGTCTGCTGTGTCCGAGGGAGAAGCTCACCTCGGCGAGATTTCCGACAACCGCATGCTGGCCAACTGCAACGTGTCGAAAATTGCGGGTGGCTGAAAGCTGCGCCTCCAATGTCAGCTTGGGTGTGATGCCCCGCCTTATGGTGCCGTTAAAGACCAAATCATCGACATAACTGCTGTCACGGTTGCCAAAGGACAGGCGGGGATATCCGATTTCGACCGACCAGTCCGCGACCCCGGGGGCCAGCAGGTTTCGCGCTCCGAAGAATGAAAGTTCGGTACGGGTGACGGTCCCGTCTTCTCCGCGCAGTGACACAATTGCTGTTCCGGCACCATTAACGACCGGAATATCCTCGATCGTGAAATCGCCGCTTTGTACTTCGGTGTCGAATACTCGATTGCCTTCAATGAAGACGTCTACGCCGCTAGGCACTGCCACGCTGCCCTCGAAGGCAGGCAGGGGTCGCCGTACCAGATCGCGGCGGAGCGCAAAGTCGCGGTGGATGCGCAGCCCGCCGAGCCGGACGGGCCTGCCCCAAGACAAAGAGGAAGTGAGCGTGTCCCCCAAGATACCGATTACCGCGGCTTTGGGATAGTCGATCTCCAACGCTGTACTAAATCGCGTCCAGCTTGCGTTTGATTGACGACCCACCGGTAGACTTAACAAGCCCGTGTTGCGCAGACGTGCGTTGTTCCAAAAAGTCCACGCCTCGATCCCGATACTGGCACCTTCGAGATCGAACGAGCCGCCTGAGGTTTTGCCACTTCGCAGGTTGAGATCGTAATTCAGCGCCATGCCAAAGCTGGGGTCAGGCGAT
Organism: Sulfitobacter sp. S190; assembly: GCF_025141935.1. NCBI lineage: Bacteria > Pseudomonadati > Pseudomonadota > Alphaproteobacteria > Rhodobacterales > Roseobacteraceae > Sulfitobacter > Sulfitobacter sp. S190. The sequence continues at coordinate 98,432 of NZ_CP081121.1, forward strand.
AACATCTCGCGCCGTCGTGTCGTGATGCGCTGTGGGGCTATCCGCGTGCGGTCTGCCGTCAAATACAATCGCTGTTTTGTCATCTCATACCGCCACGCAAGGCCGGGAATTGAATCAAGATTTACCTTCTTGCGTTTGATATCGCGGGTATCGATACCAACGGCCGCAAGTTCTTCTCGGTGGGTCGTAAAGCCGTTCCCTGTCTGCTGAACTTCGATGACCAATTGGGTGTCGCGGTCATTTACGAAAACTTGGAGGAAAAGGGACGTTTCTGCGTGCGCATATCCGACAACTGCAGTGACCAGGGCAAAAATAGCGACGATTGCGCGGTAAACGAATTTGTGGAACGTACTCGGCACGGGTGCCGTCTATCCCGTAAAGCACACCGGAACGGAGTGTCGAATGCGCAGGCTGATTTCGCTTGCACGGCGTTGGTTGTCCGGCAGTCTGTCAACCAGAACCCGGTAGCATTCCCGACCGCGGATCTTGCGCGTGCTGCGCCGAACGATCCGTGCCGTTAATTCCTGCCTGCCCTTTATCTGTGCCATCGGAGGGCTAATGACGACATCGCGGGTTTCGCGTAACCTCGACGGATGCTGGCCCTCTTTCCATTTGAAAATGCGTAGTTGCACGACCGAACCACCGCGCCCCTCGCTTTTGATGGTCATCGTGGTCTGGGCATTCCCCGACGCTACTTCAACCTTCGTTGGCGTCACTGAGAGCGACGTCGCACTCGCCACACTCGCATAAAATGCCGCTGTCATCAAAGTCAGAACTTTCAGCATCGTCGCTTTCTGCAACATCTCATTCTCCCTTAGTAGATGAGTGTGATCGTCAGTACGTCATTGTAGGAGCCGGCGACGTAACTGCCTGCCGGCACCTGCCCGTAAAGTGATACGGAAAGGGTATTGGCCGCGTTTATGGAGCCAGAGTAAACGGTTCCCCCGGACGCGACGTTGTTCGCGTGCGCGGCGTCTGTGTGAATATCGTAAGGCATAAAATTTCCCGCAGATTCCATCCGCCGCTGTCCTGCGCTTTCGTTTTGGCCCCCGTCGATCGTGACGGTTGTGCTGCTTTGGGTGGCTGTACAGAGAATTTCGATTTCACCCGCGGTCGCTTCGTTCGTAAGGGAGCCGATATTCACGAGCGAAAAGTCTAACGCGGTTGTCGAGATGCTGCAGCTGTTGGCGACCGTCGCAGTGACGTTCAGGTTTCCTGTCGAGGTCGCGGCCCAAACGGGTCCTACAATACCGATGACCGCAAGCAGGGCACCGCAGCGTTGCAGCATTGAATTCAGCGGTTTGTTACCCATTTCTTGCTCCACACTTCTGTCCGGTCGCATCGAGAGTTACTGCCGATGTCTTAAGAACAAATGAAGTTTTACACAGAGAGTGGAGGGTGGCCTTGGACGGCGAAAAGGACGGAAATTCGTCGCCACCTATGGAAAAATTATCAAAAGTCTGACGTATTTTCTGACAATTTCCTCAGGCGAATTTCTATTCCCGTAACCAATTTCAGGCCAGATCAGCACAGAGAATCTTGACCGTTCGGAGTGCAGATTTTGGCGATACTTGATAACGAGCTTTTCTTCGGCACGGATGGGTTTGCCGAAAACGGCGCCACCACGATCACCGAAAACGGGAACGCAACGATCGTTCAGGGGCGGTTCACGCCCGGGGCTTGGGATGCGTCCCAAAGCGGTCGAAACGTGTCCGATTTCGGCGCATTCGGTGTGACCGAACCGGTCTCCGCTGAGTTCACTTTCTCGAACGCTGTCGAAAACCTGTCTTTCGATATCCAGCATCTGAACGACGATGGCGCGAGCACATTCGACGACAGCTGGACCATTCTCGCATACGATGACAACGGCGATCAAATTCCGGCCGCCGACATCATTGCCGGATTGACCGGGCTCGACGACGAGACAGTGTCGGTGAACCCGGATGGTTCGGTGCAGATCGAGGCCAATGGGACCAATCCCAACGATGTCACGGTCAATCTTGTCGGGCCGGTCTCGTCCTTACAGCTGACCCTGTCGCCGGGTTCGGGCGGGTCGCAAAGTGGCGGTTCGGGCATCAGCGACTTCAGTTTCGATGTTCCGGTTGCCGATATTGACGGCGACGGTATCGCTGACGCGGACGATCTCGATACCGACGGTGACGGGCTTACCGACGCGGAAGAAGGGCTCGCGACTGTTTCGCCTAGCACGATCACCATTGCCTTCAACGGCGACGAATTCGCGGCGTCTGAAGAGGACAATACACGGTGGGAGCTGCGGGACCCGGACGGAAATCTTGTTGCAAGCGACGACAATATCAGTTCCGGGACGACCGTGACGACCATCTCCGTCGGCGATCTGGGCGATTATTCATTTACGGTATTTGACGATTTTGGCGACGGGATCTCCGGTGACAATCCGGCGCGTTTCACGGTTTCTGTCGATGATACGGTGGTGATCGATTCTGGGCCCAACCCGAATTTCGGAACCACGTTCAGCGAGAGTTTTGCGGTTGAAGAACGTGAGGTGACGCGGGACACAGACGGAGACGGTGTTGCCGATCACCTTGATCTCGATAGTGATAATGACGGCATTACGGACAACGTCGAAGCCCAAAGCACGGACGGCTATGTCGCACCGAGTGGTTCGGATTCCAACGGTGACGGCATTGATGACAGTTATGCCAACGGACTGACACCGGTAGACACCGATGGCGACGGCACGGCCGATTATCTCGATAGCGATTCAGACGATGACGGTGTTTCGGACGCGGATGAAGCCGGGCATGGACAAAGCCAGCAAGCCATTGACGCATCGGGTGATGCAGATTTTGACGGTATAGCGGATGTTGTCGATGATGTAGACGGCCGCGATGTGAACGACACTGATGTCGACGGAGGCATCTTTACCCTTTCAGACAGCGACGGAGACAGAAGCGCTTCGGGCAACGGGGCAGCGCCCGGCACGGCTGACTTCGATTACCGGGATGCCACAGGGCGCGACTTCATTGTCGAGGGCTCTTCGGGTTCTGACCGGATTGACGATAATTACGCTGGCGATCCGGATAATGATCGCATCGACAACAACGATGCGGCAGACGGGTCTGATGACGACCTCGTTCTCGCGGGTGCGGGTGATGATGAGGTCGAGGGGGGCGCGGGCTCCGACACGTTGCGGGGCGAAGAGGGCGACGACACGCTGACGGGTGGGTACGCGGACGGCACTGCGGGTATTGGCGGGACATCGCAGGTCGGAAACGCGTTCACGGTCATCAGTTTGGGCAACAGGTCCGATAGTGATGCTGACGAAACGGATGGTGGACAAACAGACAACGCTGAAGCGCTTTTGGGGACTTTTGGCGGCTTTGGTGCAGAACTCTATAACAATTTCGCAAGCGCTGTCGCCAATGACACCGATGGCAACGGGCAGGTGGATGACGATGACGACGGCACCGTCAGCGAAACCATCACGATTGACGGCACCGACCTTCAGGTCGATTCCGCGACCGTCTATTCCGCAACCGCTACATTTATCGACGGCACGTCCGGCACTTTTTCGGCCGTCGTGTTTCAAACGACCACGGGCGATGTCTTTCTCGCGCCTGAGTTGTCCGACAATACGGATAATGCGCTCCTGACCAGCGCGCCGATCGAGTCGATTTCGCTCAACGGTGTCCTTGTCGATAACACGTTCCTGTCTTCGAACAGGCTTGATGCTAACTACCGCGTGCCTGCGAACGATACCTCTGCGGACAGTCTCGATGGTGGTGCAGGCAATGATGACCTGCGCGGCGCCGCCGGGGATGATACCCTCGAGGGGGGAAGCGGAAATGATACGCTTGGCGGGAGCATGGGGCGTGACAGCCTGATCGGTGGCGACGGCGATGACGTCATCAGAGTTTCGGAGGGCGATACGGCCGACGGGGGGGAAGGCGACGATCTCTTCATTCTCGAGGATCTGCGCGAAAGTGGAAATGCTTCCATCACGATTGTCGGTGGCGAAGGGGGGGAGACGGAAGGCGATACTCTCCAGCTTACGCCGGATGTGTCGTTTTCCGATATCACGTTCACGGATACCGACGACGAAAATGGCGGCCTGTCGGGTAACTTCACCACCTCCGACGGCACGTTTGTTTCGTTTTCGGAAATCGAAAATATCATCTGCTTCACGCCCGGAACCCGCATCCTTACCGAGGCGGGCGAGCGCGCTATTGATACATTGAGACCCGGCGACAGGATCATAACGCGCGATCACGGCGCGCAACCGTTGCGCTGGATGGGCCGTCGCTCCGTACCGGGTATCGGTCATTTGGCCCCGATCGAATTGAGCGCAGACAGTCTCCCCGGTTTGTCGTGCACCACGCGCGTCTCGCCGCAGCACCGGTTTTTGCTGAGCGGTTATGAGGCAGAGTTACTGTTCGGCGAAGAGGAAGTTCTGGTTGCTGCAAAGCATCTGATCGATCATCAAAGCGTAAGAAGAATTGCCTGTCCCGAAGTCACCTATTTGCACATGATGTTCGACCACCATGAGGTCGTATTCGCAAACGGTTGCGCAACCGAAAGTTTTCACGCAGCGGATACAGGTATGTCTGCCGTTTCGGCGAAAGCGCGCGAGGAAATCTTCGCGATCTTCCCGGAACTGCGATGGAACTTCGGTGGCCACGGAGCAACAGCACGTATGTGCCTAACGGCACGAGAAGCGCGTCTTCTGTCGTCGCAGGGCGATGTCGCAAATCACAATTCCCGATACCTGTCCGCGTGCGGGGATTGAGCCACACTGAGTGGATCGGCGAAATCTGCCGCTGCCGAACGAAGCAATGCATGATCACCACTGCGCTGTATTAATTCAACAGAGATATGTTCCCGGCGCCCGTCCGGAGTTTTGGCATGGCTGAGTTTGGTATTTGCGACATTGACGGCGCGGGCTGGGACACAGTTTGCCGACATTAATTCTATCAGAGAGTAAGGCATCGTCGCGACTACGCCAGCCAACCTACGCGGGATTATTTGTTGTATCTTAACCCTCGCATTCCGTCCTTCGACGGATTTGCGCTTGCGAGGTGCAAGCCGGACCGCAAGGCGTTCTGAGTCTGCTAGCGGCTACAAAAGGCAAGCAAACGCCATTTCATAATATAAATTCGTCTCCAAAGGTCGCGTCACGCCGCAAACTCACAAAAGCTCATGACAGTCACACTCAAACGCGCGGTCGATCTCTCCGGGCCTTACGAAGGTTTGCCTCAAGCCCGTTCGACCGTGACACGGCCGAGCGTCGGGTCAACTGACACGACTTCTCCGGTAGTGATAAGCGTGGTTACATCGCCGTCTTCGAACCGGTCACACATCGCCATGTCGGCAAGTGCGGCCCCCTGCGCGAGGATTGTATTCGCCGAGTTCAGCAAAATAGCTTTGGGCGCAATACCACGTGACGCCATCTCATGGAGCATCCAGGCGGTTGCGACACCACCTTTTGCCGTATTCAAAACAAGAATAACGTCCCGATAGCTCTGACCATGAAGTTTGTGCTGCGGGCGCGAAAATACGCCTTTGATGCGATCAAGGTCATAGCGGGCAGAGAAGTTATCGTCCGCGACCAGAGCCGTGCCACTGACCTTTGGGCCGATCCCGATATGACATTTCAGAACATGTTGCATTAGACAATTACGCCTTTCTCGGCCGAAGCGATGCAGTCTTCCATTGATGCAAGCGCTGGAAGATATCCGTATCCCCCCAAGATATTTACAATTTTTGTGGAATTGCTCAGCAGTCTCTTCCAGCCGTTCGCTTCGCCGATTTCGCGGGCATATTGCTGATAGAAACACGTACCTTGAAGGACTTTCCCACCAAATTTCTGTATTGCTTCGTTGTAGTGCAATCGCTGCGCATCGGCGTAGACACTCGGTGAGGTGCAGACCAACAGGGATGTGGCCTCGGATATTTTTCGCCCCTGACACAGTGACGCAACCTGCTGCATCTCGACAAGGCTCAGTTGGGGGGCTGCAAATACCACGACGTCCACCGCTTCGCCCTGTGCACCGAATGGTTGGCGCAGCGCGGCAAGGTCGTCAGATGTCACATCGCGCGGCGGCAGGTTCTGTGCGGACACATCTGCGAGGGTGCGGCACTCCGGGGTAATTCCTACGATATGGAAAAGCGGTGTAGAGCCGTAACTCGCCATAGCTGCGCCCATATGTTTGATCTCGTCTGACGTGGGGCGCGTCTCGATCCCTTCGATCACCGGCACTTCCCAATAGCTACCCGCCATCCGTCCGATGGTGGCGCCAAGCACACCCCAATCTGTCAACCCTTCGGGCTGATTGCGAACGACATATCGCTGCGTTGCCTGACGGTGCCGGTCAAGATGCAAACCGTAGCGCGGAGTACGGCCCGTGAGTCCTGCCGCCAAAGCAGAGGGGCCGCCCTCGAAGTTTGACCGCGCGCCGCAGACGGAGTTGGAATAGATGACGACACCGGTGTCGCCGTACGCGACGTGATCGCCCAGCACAGGTGGCATGATTGTCTGATAATTGATGCAGGTATCTGTCATCATGATACCCATCTTCAGACAAGCCGCGACGAACCGACGTTCCAGATCCGCCATCGCTTCTGTCTGGCCCAATGGTTCGTAATACGTCAGATCGACACCCCTTGGATCCGTGATCATCGGAATGGCGATTCTGGCTCCTTCGGCCGCGATATTTTCGACAAATTCGACACCCGCCGCGCCCAAAGACTCCGGGTCGGCCATCATATGGGACTGGCTGACCGCCACCATGTCTTCGGCATCGAACATGCGACCGACCTGCAACTGGTGTTCAATTGCCCATCGCCTTGCCGGCCCCATTTCGCCAGCAAGCATCGCTGTTTCCTGATCATCGAGTTTCAAGGTTGTGATCCCTTTCCGAGATTGAGCGTGACTGGCGTGTCAGGGCCTGACCAAATCTAAACACCTACAGCACCGCAGGTCTAAGGATTTATCCAAATACCCGAACTACCGGATAAGAGCGCCGGGGTTCATGATGTTGTTCGGATCAAGCGCAGCCTTAATCTGTTTAAGAACGCCCAAGCGCGCAGCGGTGGCGTAGTTTTCAAGGTCCGCCGTTTTCAAACGTCCGACCCCGTGTTCGGCGCTGATTGATCCGCCGTGCGCGTGGGTCACATCGTTCACGGCGGTGCGGACCTGATCAATGATTGCGGGATTGTCAGCGATAAACGTCTCTTTAGATACTCCATCCGGGGGGAATACGTTGTGATGGATATTACCGTCTCCAATGTGGCCGTAACTGTTTATCCGTAGGCCTGGGTTGATACCGGTTATTTTGGCCACGGTGTCGGCGATAAACGCGTCCATTTTGCCCAAAGGGACGGATGTATCGCTGTTGCAAAAAGCGCCGGCCATACGGTTTGCCTCGGGCGTGTTTTCTCGCAAGTCCCAAAGGCTTTTGCGTTGTGCGGCCGATTGGGCGATGACTGCGTCGACAATCAGACCCGCTTCAAAGCACGCCTGCAGCGCTTCTTCGATGCGCGCGCTCAAACCCATCGCTCCGGTGGCTTCGAGCAGCAATGCCCACGGGGGAAGCTGATCGAACGGATTGCGCAGGTCGGGGAATTTTTCGGTAACGAGGGCGATGCCCATTCCGCTCATCAATTCCAAACCGGATATACTATCGCCGAGGTAGGTTTTTAGCGTTCTGTAGACGCTCAGGCCGTCGCTTGGCGCACGGATCGCCAAGAACGCAGTCCCGGTTTCGGGATCTTGTGGCACCAGTCTCAAAGCCGCAGCGGTGATGATGCCCAAGGTCCCCTCGCTGCCGATCAGCAGGTGGCGCAGGTCATAGCCCGTGTTGTTTTTCCTCAGCGGGGCGAGCTCTTGCAGTACCGTCCCATCGGGCAAGACAGCCTCGATCCCCAGACACAGATCGCGCGCGTTCCCGTATCGGAGCACCTGAATGCCACCGGCGTTTGTCGCAAGGTTCCCGCCGATACAGCAACTGCCTTTCGAGGCCATGCTGAGTGGAAAAGCCATGTCATGCTGTGCTGCGGCGTCATGCACATTTTCGAGAATGCATCCAGCCTCGACAACCATGACGCCCTCGTCAATTTGCATGTCGCGTATGGTGTTCATCCGCTCGAGCGAGAGAATGACGACGTTGGGGTTTTCGTCGGAAAGTTGCCCTGCAACGACGCCTGTGCCGCCGCTGTAAGGTACAATGCCGATCCGCGCGTCATTGCAGAGCCTGACAATCTCGGCGACCTGTTGCGTTGTATCCGGCAAGACAATCAAACACCCCAGCCCCCTAAAACGGCCGCGCGGATCCTCGAAATACTGTGGCGCTTCGCTTGCTACTTTCCAGCCGGACAGCCCCACGGTGTTCTTAATTTCACCGAGTACTTGGGGGTCCGGTGTGTCGAAATGCGCTTGGTTCATGCGCGCCATCCTCTGCCTGAGCAAGGGTACTTAAGCTTCCTTGGTATGCGTCGCGGCCTCGTCAATGCTGTATCCATTAGAAATTATTTCTAACCATAACTGAAAGAAAATCTGGTATTTTTAAACCTGATCTATCGAGTATAAGGTGTCAACGGCTGTCGAAATGTAGAAAGAACCGCACAGATATGTCGCTGGATACGTTAAAGGTTACGATCGAACGGGGGCCGGATGCCGGTTCGGCCCAGCGTGAATTTGACGTTCCCGCCTATGACAATCAAACCGTGCTCGACGTGGTATCCTGGGTCCAGCAAAATGCCGATCCGACGCTGAGCTACCGGTTTGCCTGTCGCGTCGGCATGTGCGGCAGTTGTGCGATGATGGTGAATGGTGCTCCCCGGTGGACATGCCGGACACACATATCGAAGGTATCGGACGGGGGATCGATTGCCATCGGACCACTGCGCAACCTGCCTGTGATCAAGGATCTGGCCGTCGATATGGATCCGTTTTTTGATAAATGGGTCGCGGCCGAAGGCGTGCATCACGCAACACTGACACGCGACGATCCGATTGAGGCTTTGGGCGTAGATGTCCCCGAACAAAGCACAGCCGATTTCGGGCGCGAGTGTATCAATTGCTCTATCTGCTACGCCGCCTGTGACACGGTTGCGGGAAATACCGACTACCTTGGCCCGGCGGCGCTGCAACGCGCTTGGAACCTGCTGCATGACGCCAAAGACGATGGCCGCGCCGCGATCCTGGACGCCGTTTCCGGCTCCGGTGGATGCCACAACTGCCATTCGATGGGGTCTTGCACGACCTACTGCCCAAACGAGTTGGACCCGATGTCCGCGATTGCGGGTCTCAAGCGCGAAACCGCCAAATCGTTCTTCAAGAGGGGCCGCTGATGTTGAACCTCCGCTTGTATATGTTGCAACGGATCACCGCGCTTTTGATGGCGCCGTTGGTTTTGGGGCATTTGGCCGTGATGATCTATGCCGTTCAGGGCGGGCTTTCGGCGGCAGAAATCCTGGGCCGTACGCAGGGCTCCGTCATGTGGTTCTTGTTCTACGGTACGTTCGTCGCAGCCGTCGCGATACACGGCGCAATCGGGTTGCGGACGATCGCGTTCGAATGGGGCGGGCTGAAGGGCGTGGCACTCGACGCATTCATGTGGGTCATCGGGGTCGGTCTGTTCGGGCTTGGCGCCCGCGCTGTCTGGGCCGTGACATTCGCCAGTGGACTTTCGACATGAGCCTCGCGCACACCATAACCTCGCGCGCGCATCCCCTGTGGCTCGCGTATATTTTGCACCGTGTATCGGGGCTTTTGCTGGCCTTGTTCCTGCCGCTTCATTTCTGGGTTCTGGCACTGGCGATGACCGATCCCGCCCGGCTCGACGGGTTTCTGGCGATGACCGAAGCCGGTGTCGTGAAGGTGGCGGAATTCGGTTTGGTTTTCCTGCTTGCCATACACATGTTTGGCGGCGTGCGGTTGATGGCACTGGAATGGTTGCCGTGGTCGCCTTCGCAAAAGACGCTCGCGGCTGCGGCACTGGCCATCTCTTTCCTGATTGCCGTTCTCTTTTTCCTAAAGGCGATTTGACATGCGCATTTTCGATATTGAACGCCACGACACCGATATCCTCGTTCTGGGTACTGGCGGTGCCGGCATGTTTGCAGCCCTGCACGCCAAACAAAAAGCGCCGGAAGGGACGCGCATAACTTTGGCCGTAAAGGGCCTGATCGGGAAATGCGGCTGCACACGCATGGTTCAGGGCGGTTATAACGTCGCTCTAGGTGGCGGTGATACGGTCGAGCGGCATTTCATGGATACGATCGAGGGCGGCAAATGGCTTCCGGATCAGGACATGGCGTGGCGTCTGTGTGAACAGGCCGTCGTCCGCATCCGCGAGCTTGAAAATGAAATCGGATGTTATTTCGACCGCAATGCCGACGGCTCGCTACACCAGAAAGCATTCGCTGGGCAAACGGCAGACCGCACGGTGCACAAAGGTGATCTGACCGGCATTGAGATCATCAATCGTCTCATGGAAAAAGTGCTCGCGTCCGGTGTCGAAAAACTTCAGGAGCACCGCGCCATCGGTTTAATCCCCACAAAAGACGGCAGCGCCCTGGCGGGGGTGTTGATGATCGACATGCGGACGGGGAAGTTTCGGCTTGTACGCGCCAAATGCGTCATGATGGGCACGGGCGGCGGGCCCACGATGTACAAATACCATACGCCATCGGGTGACAAGACGATGGATGGTCTGGCAATGGCACTCCGCGCCGGCCTCAAACTGCGCGACATGGAGATGGTGCAGTTTCACCCCACGGGTCTGCTTGCGGGCGAGCACACGCGCATGACCGGTACCGTCCTCGAGGAAGGCTTGCGCGGGGCAGGGGGACAACTGATCAGCCATGCGGGCAACCGGTTCATGTTCGACTACGATGGCAAGGGAGAGCGTGCCACGCGCGATGTCGTCAGCCGCGGAATCTATGCCGAGATGCGCAAGAACAACAATCCCGAGCAGGAAGGTGTGTTTATCGCGATGTCACATCTGGGCCCAGACAGGGTCCGCGCGAAATTTCCGGGCATGGTAAAACGCTGTGCCGACAGCGGTTTCGATCTGGCCAATGATCCGGTCGAGGTTGTTCCAACGGCCCATTACTTCATGGGCGGCGTCGTCGTCGATATCGACACGCGCACTGCGATGGAGGGGCTTTACGTTGCCGGCGAGGACGCGGGCGGTGCGCATGGGTCCAACCGTCTGGGGGGCAACGGCGTTGCAAATTCCACAGTTTACGGCGGGATCGCCGGTGACACGATGGGCGCAGACGTCGCGCGGATGTCGTTGCGTGATCCGGACGAAGACGTGCTTGCCGAGGAGTTCGCCCGCGCCACACATCCGTTTGCACGCAAGCCCGACCTGGTGATGCCCTTGCGCAAGGCCCTTCAGGATCTGATGTGGGATGAGGTCGGCGTAATCCGTACCCAAGCCGGCATGACGCGGGGATTGCAGGGCATCGCGGACGTATCGGGTGCATTGATGGATGTCGGTGTCGACAGCAGCAATCTTGCGTTCAATCTCACGTGGCACGATTGGCTCAATCTGCGTTCGCTCTGCGACGTTTCCGAAGTTATCACGAAGGCCGGAATTGCACGCGAAAACTCACGCGGAGCCCATTTCCGCGAGGATTTCCCGGACGAAGGTGTGATGCAGGACAGCGAGTTCACCGTGGCCCAGATGCGGGATGGGCAGGTTCACGTGTCTCGGGAGCCCGTCAAATTCACGATCGTCAGCCCCGGAGAAACCATTTTGCCCGAAGACGCACCCGAAACGCTGGTGGCCGCACAATGATCCCGATCGAGCTCATCCAATCCACTGCCGAAACCCTTATGGACAAGGCCGCAATCGAAATCCCACAGGACTATCTGGATGGTCTGCAACAGGCCGCCAAGACCGAGGACGGCGACCTTTCGTCGTTCGTGCTCAAGGCCATGTTGGAAAACTATGAAGCCGCAAAGGAAGATCGCCGCGCGATGTGTGGCGATACCGGTGTGCCGCGCTGGTTCGTCAAGATGGGCAACAGCGCATCGGTCGAGGGCGGGATGATCGCGCTCGAGGCCGCATTGCGCCGCGCCACTGCAAACGCCACGAATGGCGTGCCATTGCGGCCGAACCGCGTGCATCCTTTGTGGCGCACGGACCACGATAACAACGTGGGAATCGGCGCGCCCGAGATCGAGTACGGGTTCGAGCCCGAAGGCGATTGGATTGATCTGATCACCGTGCACAAGGGCGGATTGTTTGGCTCCGATTACCGGATGCTTTTCCCGTCGGATGGTCTGCAGGGCATCAAACGTTTCTATCTCGATAGTCTGATGGCCTTCGGGAAACGGGGTCTTGCCTGCCAGCCGGCGATCATCGGGATCGGTCTGGGTGGATCGAAAGACGCCTGCATGACGCTTGGCAAACGCGCCTCGACCTTGCGTATCGTCGGCTCGCGCAACAGCGACCCCAAGATCGCCGAGATGGAGGACGAGTTCAAAGAGCTGGGCAATTCCATCGGTATGGGTGCGATGGGGTTCGTCGGCAAGAATATGGTGATCGATTGCAACATCGAGGTGGGGTATTGCCATACGGGCGGGATGCCCATGTCTGTCCACGCCTTCTGCCTGTCATCGCGCCGTGCGGTGGCACGACTGTTTGCAGACGGCCGCGTCGAATATCGCACCGATCCTGATTGGTTTACACCGTACCAGCGGCGCGAAACCGTCGAGTGGGAACCGGTCAAGGAGGCCGCGGAATGAGTAAATTGCGCGAGGTAGAGCTGTCCACCACGCCCACCGACGAAGCCATCGCCGATCTGCGGCTTGGCGATATCGTCTATTTGACGGGGCTCATGTACACGGCCCGCGAGGGTGTCTACATGCGCAGCTTGGAGGACATGGCAAACATACCGATGGAACTGCCCGGACAATCCGCGGCGAACTTCCATTGCTCCCCCGCCGCGCGTGTAAATGCAGATGGCACCTTTGACATGGGGGCAGTGACGGCCACCGCATCATTCCGGTTTGCAAAGTGGTTGCCGGAATGGATGGCCAAGACGGGAGCCAAGCTGATTGTCGGCAAAGGCGGCATGACGTCGAAGGACTACAGGGAATATTTCGTACCCAATGGCGCGGTCTATCTGTCGACCGTTGGCTATGGCACGGGCGCGTTGCTGGGCCGCGGCGTTGAAAGCGTCGAGGCGGTGCACTGGCACGAAGAGCTGGGCCTCGCGCAGGCGATGTGGGTTTTAAAATGCAATCGCATGGGGCCTTTTATTGTTGCGTCTGATATGAACGGCGACTGCCTGTTTGAACGGGAGAACGCAAAGATCGCAGAGAATATCGGCCGGGTGTACGAAGGTACGAAACCGGCAGTGATGAAGCGGTACGGAGAGACCGACGATCGCTCAGATGAGGTGATCTGACGCAAAGCGGCGCTCGGGTGAGCCATCAAGCAATGGTGCGTCCCTATTGTTGGTGGATGACGTGCGCCAAAGCGCCGAATACCTCGTCAAGGGCTCGCGATTTGTTCTGGTTTTCCTGATGCATCAACCCGATTGTGCGATACGGCGCATCCGGCCCCAGATCCAGATGCTTTACCGGCACACCGTGTCGTGGCTTTACCGCAAGCGCGGGCACAATCGAAACGCCCAGTTTGGCATCCACCATGCTGGTGATGGCTTCGGGGCTATCGAGCTCCATCGTTTCATTCACCCGGATCCGTTTCGACAGGATCCAGTTGTCAATCAACGCCCCCACAACGGCATGGCGATTGAACCGGATGAACGGCCGTGTTTTCAACAGGACGACCGGATCATTCTCTACCTCGTCTCTCGCTGTGATCAATTGCATTGGTTCACGCGCCAACTCACGAAATGCGAGCCCCACTGGGATGATCTGCGGTTTGGTCACGACGGCTGCATCAAGGTTTCCGCGTTCCAGCTCGGTCAGAAGTGTCGCCGTCAGACCGGGACGGATATGCAGGCCGATTTCCGGATATTTGAATTTCAATGCGGCCATCGCCTGTGGGGTAAGTCCGGTCAGTGTCGTGCGCATCACCCCAAGCGTGAAGATGCCGCTCAACCCGCCGTCGCCCAGAACCGATGGCAACAAGTTGTCGTAGTCCGACAAAAGCACACGCGCCTTTGCGACGATCTGGTGTCCGATCGGGGTCAGCTCGGGAGTTCTGGTTTTTCGGTTGAAGAGGGCGACGCCCAGATCGGCCTCCAACGCCTGCATTTGCTGGCTCACAGCTGCATGGGTCACGTTGACCACCTTCGCCGCATCGGTGAATGTTTTTTCATCTGCGATGGTGACGAGGGTCCGCAAAAGCCGAATTGTCATCTCTTTTGCCACCTTCAGAGTGCAAGCAACGCTAGCCGTAAGCGTAAGCAATTTTTGCTTTGATTAAGAAAATCTTACGCCTACTGTAAAAACAAGCCATTCAAAAATGGCAAGAAGCAACTGGGAGGAAGACATGAACAAGACGAAATTTATTTCTGCGCTTGCTGCGGTCACGGCGTTCGGTACCACAGCCGTCTGGGCCGAGTACCCCGAACGTGCGGTCAATATGGTGATCCCTTATGGTGCCGGCGGCGCTACGGATATTTCCGCGCGAACCATCGCAGAGCCGTTGGGCAACGCGGTTGGCAAGCCATTGATCATGGCAAACATCACCGGTGCCGGTGGCGCGACAGGTTCGGTCGCCGTGCAGAATGCCAAGGGCGATGGCTATACGATGATGTTCGCGCGCGTCGGGTCCCATTCCGTGAACCCCGCGATGAAGGCGACCCTGCCGTACACACTCGACGATTTCCGCTTCGTCAATGTTTATGAAATCAACCCGGCCGCCTGCGCGGTATCTGCGTCATCCGACATCAAGTCGATGGATGATCTGGTGGCCAAAACCGCGGACGGCAATGTCACGTACAGTTCATCTGGTGTCGGGTCTTTCCCGCATCTTGCCAGCGCAATGGTGATGAGCGAGTTCGGTGTGGATCCGATCAATGACGTCACCCACATTCCGCAAAAGGGCGGCGGCGCCGCAATCACGGCTGTGCTGAATGGCACGGCCACGTTCGTGTGCACCAATTCCTCGTCTCTGGCGAGCTTTGTGGGCAACAAACAACTTACACCGCTTTTGGTGACCACCGCAGAACCTGTTGTCGGATTTGATGCACCTACGGCCAACGATCTGGGCAAGGACAGCCTGAACCAGTTGGTCGGTTGGACCGGCATCGCAGGCCCTGACGATCTGCCCGACGATGTGGCTACAAAATGGGGCGAGTGGACAGCGACAGCCGTTAATGACGCCAAGTTCGTCGAAGCGATGGAAGCGCGTGGATCCGTGATCCGTCTGATGGGCCCCGCCGAGGCGAACGAGTTTATCCAAGGACAATACAATGTGTTCCGCGCCTTGGTGGACAAGCTGGGCATGCGCATCGAGGGGTGATCCTTGATCAGCGCAGCGCGTACAAGAGTGCGGCTGCCCCGAGGGGTGGCCGCTTTTGTCTGATGGGGGTGGCATGTCACCGAGAATGATTCAAATGCGGCTCGGGCTGGGGGCATGTCTCGTGTCGCTGGTCCTGGTTTTGCTGGGCATACCACGTTGGGTTTCCTCACCCAGCAACGTCTCCAACATCGTCCTGGCGCCTACGTTCTGGCCCTACATTCTTGCAATACTGACGGGTCTTGCGGGTCTGGGCCTGATCCTGGCATCACGTGCGGCGCCGATTGCCGTCGATGACGAAGAACACGCAGGCTCCGACGGGAACCATTGGACCCGTCTTGCGATACTTGCCGTTATCATGGTTGCAACCATGTACGCGCTGCCGCGCCTTGGCATGGTCTGGACCACGATGGTCATTTTTGCGTTCACCGCATTTCTGTTCCGCACGCGCCATCCCGTTGCTGCACTGGTTTGCGCGGTCATCATCCCATTGGCGCTCTATGCGTTTTTTGCCCATGTTGCCGGCGTCGCAATTCCCCAAGGCAACTTTGTGAGGCTGCCATGAGCTTTACCGACAGCCTCATGGCAGGGTTCAGCCTTGTCGGGTCTTTCGAGGCCTTCTTTGCTCTATTCGCGGGCATCTGCATCGGCGTTGTGGGGGGTGCCATACCGGGGCTTTCAGCGACGATGGCCGTGGCCCTGACGTTGCCGTTTACATTTTCGCTGACGCCGATCACGGGCATCCTTTTGCTTTTGGGTGTCTACAAGGGCGGTATTTTCGGTGGCTCAATCCCCGCAATCCTGATCAAGACGCCCGGCACGCCTGCCTCTTCGGCGACAATCCTTGATGGCCATCCAATGGCTGAAAAAGGCGAAGCGGGGCGTGCGCTTGGCATGGCGCTATGGGCGTCCTGCACGGCAGATCTGGTATCGAACCTTGCCCTCATCCTGTTCGCAGGCTGGCTCGCTTCATTTGCGCTCAGCTTTGGTCCGCCGGAGTTCTTTGCCCTGATCCTGTTTTCGCTGACCATCATCGCGGGCGTTTCCGGCGACAGCCTGCTGCGCGGCGCACTGTCCGCTTTGCTGGGCTTGCTTCTGGCGACCGTAGGTCTCGATCTTGTGTACGGGACCAACCGCTTTACCTTCGAAGATCCCAACATGATGGGGGGTCTGAATTTTATTGCCGTTCTCATCGGCCTTTTCGCCATCCCCGAAATCATTGCGATGGCCTGGAACCCCACGGCGCATCTGGGCAAGGCCCGGTCGCTGGGCAAATCCAAGGTCAGCTTTGCGGACTATCGGCGCTGTTTCAAATCCATCGTCCGGGGCAGCTTTATCGGCGTATTCCTCGGATCGATTCCCGGTATCGGCGCTGCCCCCTCCGCGTTCCTGAGTTACTCCGAAGCGCGGCGAAAATCGCCGAACAAAGAGAATTTCGGTCAGGGCGAGATTGAAGGCGTTGCTGCGTCGGAAGCGGGTAACAACGGTGTGGCCGGTGCCACACTGATACCCTTGCTTGCCCTTGGTGTCCCCGGCGACGTAATTACGGCAATCATAATCGGTGCGTTCATGATCCATGGCATCCAGCCCGGCCCGATGATGTTTATCATCAACGTGGATATCATTTATGGCCTGTTTATCGGCCTCATCGTCAGCTCCGTGTTCCTCTTTTTCGTGGGCAGCCTCGCCATCAAGGGCTTCCGGTTCGTGGCCGATGTGCCGAAACGCATTCTGATGCCCGCGGTTCTGGTGCTGTGTATTTACGGTGTGTTTGCGGTGAACAACAATATCTTCGACGTCGGCGTCATGTTTGTTATGGGTTGGGTCGGCTATGTGATGTTGCGCTACCGGGTGCCCGCGGCCCCTTTCTTGATCGCTTTCATCCTCGGCCCCTTGCTCGAAGATAATTTCCGCCAAGCCATGCTCATGTCGGGCAGTGACCCCGCGATCCTGCTGCGAGGACCGATCACGTGGTTCTTCTGGGCATTGACCGTCATCACCGTCATCGCGATTGCGCGCAACCTGAGAAAAGTGGCCAGACCCTGATCTGAGCCATCTGGATTTGTGCCTTCTCAGGTTTTTCGAGCGTACCTCTAAACCGTGCGCAGGACGTAGATCGGGCTGGACCATGCTTGGGTCCCGTCTTCCAAAGTCACGCGGGCATAAAAGGGATTGTCCTGCCCCGTTTGTGGGGACAGGATCCGTTCGATGCTGACAGAGGTATGCGGATTTTCATCGGGTAAACGGAAAAGCCGTATGCCCCGCGGCAGAATATCCGACGCGTCCAGCACAGTATCCTCATACCCGATATCCGCCAGCGCAACGGTTTCATCAATCAGGGCGGTTTTAATGTCGATGGTGCCGGATCGGTCGTCATCGAGCGTCGCGATGAAACCGGCGAAATTTCCGGTCGTGACGGACTGCCATGAAACAAACCCATCGCGCGTCACATCGAGCGTCTTGTCGCGGTTGAAGAAGTTCACCGCCCGGACCGACGTGACCGTTGCCGCATCAAAGTGCGCCGAACCATCCCACGGCACGGCCCGGAAACGGCCCCGATATTCGGCTCCTTCCCACAAGACACCAATGCGTTTGCCCAGATCAGCCTCGGGGTAGGGGCGATAGCATTCCAGATGTTCCAAACCGTTGAAGATATCGATGCAACGAACGGGTAACGCAGCCGCGACGCTTACTTTGAAGTGAATATCCCCCGACGGGAGATGCACAATATCACCCATCATCGCGGTCTCGCAGGCCTCGGTTTGACAGTCGCCATGCAACAAAGGGTCATCGAGATAGCGCGTCGCAGGTCGATCAAAGGCTGCCGTTACGTCCATTCGGATGCGCCCACTCGGCCCGCCCGTTGTCGCATAGTGGTGGCGGGCATTGATGCAGTCGATCAGGCCATCGCGTGTCAGCTCCGGCATCAGGAAACAGGTCAGGCCACCCACGGCGCCAAACCATCCGGCGCCCGGATAGCTCGCGCCGGGGCGGCCCTTGTGACCGTCGGAATTGCCAATGATGCCCACGCGGTACCCGCTTTTGAAGGCATCCTGCACGATCCACTCGAATGTGCCCCAAGCAGAATGCACTTCGACAGATTTTTCAAACCGGCCATCGTGGGCCATGGTAATATCGGCGTATCGCCCGCCGCAGTGGGCAAAGCAGATCACGTCCCATTCCTCGTTTTCGGCAAAAGCCTCAAAGAGTTCGCCTGCGGTATGGCAATCGGTGCCCATGTCGAACTGGTCTTCGATCAAGGCATGGGACGAGCGGCGCATCGTGCGACCCTCGACCGGGAAAAACACATTGCGATCCCCGCCCAACGCCGTATTGCCGGACCATTCATAGCCGGGCAGGGTGACGAATTCTCCGTCCTTGTTGAAATGCGCCGTCACCTTGTTGAGGTCCTTCCAGAAGGTATCTGTCATCTGGAAATCGTTGCCCTGGTGCGCGCAGGCATCGAGAAAGGCCTTGTCACGGCCGAAAGTGAAATAATCGGCGGCGCTGTTGGTGCCGAGGGTTTCATCTGACTGACCGTGCAAGTCACCCCAGTAGCTCATGAGTGCGGGCGCTTTGGTGACGTGCGCCGGATTGCATGTGGCGACGAGCGAGCCATCTGGCGCAAACAACGAAATTTCTAAAGGTCCGGCACCATTCACGACGAGTCCATCAAGAACAGTGGCAAATTCACCTTTTTCGACATTGATGGTTTCCGGCAGGTTCTCAACGGCCTGATTTGCCCGCGGTGTCAGCGTCATGGCTGCCTTGTTCGTTGGGTTGCCCCATGTATCCTCGGCTTTGATCCTGAGCGTGAAGGGCTGGCCACTGGCGATTGTTGAAGGGACCACGGCCACCCATGTCTCCGGCACGCCGGGGACAAGCGAGATCGCCGGCTGTTCGGGCAATGTCTGGAAATTGTAGGTCGCGATCGGATCGACGAGTACGCGAAATTCATAACGGCTTTCACAGAAAGTCTGCAGACGCATACCGGGGCCGCCGTGATCGGTCACACCGAAACGGATCGTGATTGTGTCGCCTTCTTTCATGAAACCTTTGACGACCTTGATCTGCAACGTGCGGTCCCACGGCCGGATATTGCCTTTGGGATCGAAACGCGCCTGAAGGACCGCTTTGTTCGAAGCCTCAACTTCCGTATAGCCCGCCGCCGCCGGATCATCGAACTGCGGATTTGTCTGATCGGTGGCAAAGCGCCAGACGATGCGGATGCTTCCGCTGTCATCAATACCAAAACGCCCCGCAGTGTAGGTCAACGTAAAGCTGTGATAGGTGCCTGCGTCGAACGCCCCATACTTGTCCAGAACGGCGGTACCCAGATGAGAGGGATCGATCGGCGTGCGCAGCGTACCATTGTGCATTTCGGGCGGCGTCATCAGGGAATTGGGGTCTGTCATCGGGGTAAACCTGTTGGCGAAAAAATATTGTGCAAGGCATCAGAAAAAGGGTGTCGCGACATTTGGCCTCCATCATATCGGTATGAAAGCCGCCGCATATGTAACCCCTTTAGCGTAACGTGCTTTCACGCTGTTACCAAAGGAAAAGGGAGCGTGAAGCACCGTCAAAACAACGGCCTGACATCGTTGCGCGACTGGGTCGTATCCGATAGCAAACGCACGGCAGCCAAGGCCGCGATGTCGCCCTTCGCAGAGACCCATATAACCATAGTTATGTAAATTTATGGCTCGTATACCATTCTCGTACGGCTTCGCCACTTGTATGCAACTGCAGTCCCACGCAACATGACGGCATGACCGGTTCAGAGGGCAAAATGACCGACACAAAGAAAACTGGTGTGAGGGGCCCGGGGCGCACGACGCGGACGGATTGGCTGACTGCGGCGATGGATACGTTGGTGTCGGAAGGGGTCGATCAGGTGAAGGTCCTGACCCTCGCGCAAAAACTGGATTGTCCGAGATCCAGCTTCTACTGGTATTTCAAGAACCGGTCCGAGCTGCTCGATGCGTTGTTGGAAACATGGGCCGCCACAAATACCAAAGCGATTATCGCCGCGTCCCGGCAGCCGGCTCAAACCATCAACTTCGCGGTTGCCAAACTCTACTCTGCCTGGGTTGTCGGCAATGAGTTTGACATGCAGCTGGATTTTGCGGTGCGTGACTGGGCGCGGCGGTCGGGAACTGTGCGCAGGGCCTTGGATCTCAACGATGCCCAGCGGATCGAAGCATTGACCGAAATGTTCCTGCGACATGGCTTTGATGAGCAAGAAGCAGACGTGCGTGCGCGGATCATCTACTTCACGCAAATAGGCTACGATGCACTCGACCAGCGCGAGAGTTGGGATATCCGCCGCACCCGCGCTGCCATGTATCTCTATTGCATGACCGGCCAAACGCCGACCGAGGCGGAAACCGAAGCCACGATCGACATGCCCTGACGCCCGCGACCTTACGTCATTCACGCGTTGATTGCATGCGCCGCACGTTCGCGTAAGCTGACGACATAATTCAAAACCCGGTAACGGAAGGCCTCGTTCATGTCGACAACCCCTGCAGAACTCAACAATCTGGAAATGTCAGACAAGGCTAAGCCGCTTTTCGCAGCGGTCGTCAAACATATCCGGGAAACGGTCGATCCGGTGACCGAGGAATTCCATGCATTGGGCGAAGGTCGGGCGGACCGGTGGTCCTACGCGCCCGGACAGCTGGAAATCCTCGACGGCATCAAGCAAAAAGCCCGCGATGCCGGGCTGTGGAACTTCTTTTTGCCCAATGCAGAAACGGGCGAAGGCCTGTCGAACCTTGATTACGCCTATATCGCGGCCGAGCTTGGCAAAAGCCCGTTGGCACCCGAAAGCCTCAACTGCTCAGCGCCGGATACAGGCAACATGGAAGTGCTTGAACGGGTCGGCACTGCGGAGCAGAAAGAGACATGGCTCAAGCCGCTTCTCGCGGGTGAAATCCGCTCGGCGTTTGCCATGACAGAACCGGATGTCGCGTCCTCGGACGCCAAGAATATCTCGACCTCGGCCGTGCTTAAAGACGGTCAATGGGTCATCAACGGTGAAAAATTCTATATCTCCGGCGCGGGCGATCCTCGCTGCAAGATCATGATCGTGATGGTCAAGACGTCACCGGATGCGGACAGTTTCAGGCAGCAAAGCCAGATACTTGTCCCGATGGATACACCCGGTGTCGAAATTCTCGGGCCCATGCATGTATTTGGCCACGACGACGCGCCGCACGGCCATATGCACATCCGTTTCACCGACGTTAAAGTACCCGAAGCGAACATGCTGCTTGGCGAAGGGCGTGGTTTCGAGATTTCCCAACTGCGGCTGGGACCCGGCCGCATACATCACTGCATGCGTTCTATTGGTGCAGCAGAAAAGGCGCTGGATCTGATGATTGAACGCGGCTTGAGCCGCGAGGCTTTCGGCAAACAGATCGTTAACCTCGGCAAGAACATGGAGACGATCTCGCGGGCCAAGATCGATATCGAAGCGATGCGCATGATTGTTCTCAAGGCGGCAAAAGCGATGGACGTTCTTGGCAACAAGGAAGCGCGCATCTGGGTCAGTATGGCCAAAGCGATGGTCCCTGAAAAAGCCTGCGAGATCATCGATCAGGCGATGCAGGTCCACGGTGCGGCAGGCATCAGCCAATGGTCACCCCTGTCCAATATGTACACGCAACAGCGCACCTTGCGTTATGCGGACGGGCCCGACGAGGTCCACCACCACGTCATCGCACGTGCCGAGGTGCAAGCGTTCAAGGACAGTAATTCGCGCGGCAGCTAGGTCTTTTTCGCAAGAAGGCGCATCAGCCCCTCTTGCGCGACGCTTGCGACCAACTGGCCGTTTTGATTGAAAATCTTGCCACGATTGAACCCGCGTGCTCCACCGGTCCAGGGCGCATCGAGATCGTACAGATGCCAGTCGGCAAAGTTGATCGGCGCGTGAAACCACATCGCGTGGTCAAGACTTGCCGACATCACCCGCCCTTGGAACCAGGTCAGCCCGTGCGGACGCAACGATGATCCGAGCAAATTCATATCGGACGCGTACGCAAGCAGACAGTGCTGCATTTGCGCGCCCTGCCCCGTCGCGCCATCCATTCGGAACCACAGGTGGTTGCTGTCGCTTGCCTTGTCGGGCGTGAAGAAATCGCGCGGGGCAATCTCCCGCAGCTCGATCGGACGCTCTCTGAGAAAATCGGCGCGGTATTGTTCGGGTATCTTGTCGACCTGTGCCGCGCGAAGCTCGGGACGGTCTGGCCAGTCTTCGGGTGCACCTACATCGGGCATGGGGTGTTGGTGTTCAAAGCCGTCCTCATCGATGTGAAAACTGGCCGACAAATTGAAGATCTGCTTGCCGTGCTGGATCGCCACAACCCGCCGGGTTGTAAAGCTGCCTCCGTCGCGTGCGCGGTCGACTTGGTATATTACCGGTATCGCCGGATCACCGGGCCGGATGAAATACGCGTGCAAACTGTGGCAAAGCCGGTCGGGCACTGTGCGGTACGCGGCCATCAGCGCCTGTGCGATCACATGCCCGCCGAATATGCGCGTACTTGTTTCGCCGCCCGATCCGATCCCGCGGAACAGATCGACTTCAAGCTGTTCAATGTCCAGAAGTTTCAAAAGCTGTTCGGCGGCGGGTGTCATGGTCTGGCCTTTCGGGATCAGTGATCTGGACAACATCGAAGGGTTTTGCGGACACTGCAACCGCTTTGCCGACAAAGCGCGCCTGCCTCGAGCGCGTTGGGGAACTCCGGTTTAGGAAAGCGGGACGAGGCGGTTTATGGCACCAGACTGCACCTAGCCGGTACGGCCAAAGGTTCCGCATCATGAGCCATGCGCGGCGCCGTCAATAACCACTGTCAAACCTCGAGCCATTCCCGACGCACGTCGTCGCGCGCCTTCAGTTCGGCTGGGGTTCCCTCAAAGACCATTCGACCGTGCCCCATGACATAAACACGGTCTGCGATGTCCATTGCGATCGACAGTTTCTGTTCAACCAACAGCGTCGAAATCCCGCGCTTGGCGATTTCGCGCAGCACTTCGGCCACCTTTTGCACCATTTGCGGGCTCAGACCCTCGGTCGGCTCATCGATCATGACCAGTTCGGGATCGCCCATCAGGGTGCGGCACATGGTCAGCATCTGCTGTTCTCCGCCGGAGAGCACCGAAGCCTCGACATCGGCCCGCCGCTGCAGGTTGTCGAACATCTCGAACATCGCCTGCATGGACCACCTGCCCTGCCCGTCCTTCTGCCCCGGTTTCAAGCCCAGCATCAGGTTCTGCCGCGTTGTCAGGCCGGGAAAGATATCGCGGTTTTCAGGGACGTATCCAATTCCCAGATTGGCAATCTCAAACGCCTTCTTCCCCGCTATCTCCTGCCCTTTGAACTGGACAGAGCCGTGCGGCGCCACTTCGCCCATGATGGCCTTGCAAGTTGTCGACCGGCCCACCCCATTACGGCCCAAGAGCGCCACGATTTCTCCTTTCTGGACGTTCATGGTGACGCCTTGGAGGATGTGTGACTTGCCGTAGTAGGCGTGCATATCTGTAACGCTAATCAATGCTCCGCCTCCAAAGCCGCGCCGAGATAGGCTTCCTGCACCTTTGGGTCCGCGCGCACATCTTCGGGAGCGCCGGTTGCGATGATCTCTCCATAGACCAATACGCTGATCCGGTCAGCCAAACCGAAGACCACGCTCATATCGTGCTCAACCATGATCAGAGTCTTGCCCTCCGTAACCCGCAGGATCAAATCGGTGATGTAGTCGGTTTCGGTGTTCGACATTCCCGCGGTGGGTTCGTCCAGCATGATCACGTCCGCGCCACCCGCAATGGTGATGCCGATTTCAAGCGCTCTTTGCTCAGCATAGCTTAGCGTCCCTGCGGGCAAATCACGCCGGGCGGTCAGATTGATCTGTTCCAGAATTGCATCCGCGCCCTCAGTCAGATCGCGCTTGCGAGCGACAAGATGCCAGAAGCTGTACCGGTATCCTTGCGACCACAAGAGCGCACAGCGGACATTCTCGAATACGCTCATACCCGGAAAGATATTGGTAATCTGGAAAGACCGGGACAGGCCCTTGCGGTTGATCTGGAATGGCTGCAATCCTGACAGATCCTCGCCGTGCAGCTTAACTGTACCGGCTGACGGCGCAAAACGCGCGGTGATCAGATTGAAAAGCGTCGACTTGCCCGCGCCGTTGGGCCCGATGATGGCGTGGCGTTCGGCCCGCCCGATGGTAAGGTCGATCCCGCGGATGATCTCAGCTTTGCCAAAGTTCTTCTTCAGACCGGATAGTTCAAGTGCGGGCACGTTCATGACATTCCCTTTGCCGCTGTGGTCGCTTCGGCCCATGCGTCGCGCAAAGCGGGCGTCGTGGTCCGCGCTATGCCTAAGCCCACCAGCGTGACCAATCCGGCCACGATCCATGGCCAGAAAGAGTGGCTGTCGAACGTGGTCCAGAACAGTGTCATCTCGTCATCGCCGGTGGCCGCATGGCGCAGATGGAAGATCATTTCCACCAAGGCCGCCAAGCCAAGAATACCAATCGCCGCAGGTAGCAGGGTCTTGAGATATGGCATCACCAAAAGACGCGCCTTTCCCAACTTGAAAACCGGCACATGCATCATGAGCAAACCCGCCAACCCCCCGGGAAAGAACATCACCGTGGCGACAAACAGTATACCCGCGTAGAACGCCCAAAGCTCTGTCTGGAGGCTGAGAACTGTCTGGACGAGAGTAAAGACAACCGCGCCGATGATGGGTCCGAAGAAAAAGCCGACGCCCCCGAGAAATGTCACCAATAGGATCACACCGGACGAGGCCGTGTTGAGGTTTTCTTCTGTGAGAATCTCGTAATTGATTGCGAACAGACCGCCCGAGATGCCTGCGAAAAAGCCCGACGCAACGAAGCTGTAGAACCGGACCCACCGCGCGGAGTACCCGAGGAATTCCGCACGCTCGGGGTTATCGCGCACCGCATTGGCCATACGTCCGATCGGTGTGCGGGACCACAAATACATCAGCAGGGCCGACAGGATTAGCCACGCCGCCGTCAGATAGTAAACCTCGATCTGTTGCAGGAATTCGACGCCGAAAAAGGGCTGGGCATATGTGCGGTCCCCCGAAATCCCTTCTTCTCCGCCAAAGAAAGCGACAATGATGACCGAACACGCGGCAATCAGTTCTCCTACGCCGAGGCTGATCATGGCGAACACGGTCCCGGCCGACCGGGTCGAGAAAGAGCCGACAATCAGAGCCAGACCCATTCCGAACAACCCGCCGAACAAAGGCAGCACGATGAGCGGAAAGCTGGCAAAGAAATCGGACATATTCATGATGTGCATGCAGGCAAAACCACCCACACCCGCGTAAACGGCATGGCCGAACGACAGCATGCCGCCCTGCCCCAACAGCATATTATACGCGAGCGCGAATATGATGGTGATCGCCATCTGGTTCATGATCGTAAGGGCGGAGTTGGCTGTAAAGATCAGCGGCAAAACCATCAACAGAACGGTGGCAATGATCCAAGGCGCCAGCGTAAGGGTCATGGAGCCTGCGCGCATGCGCTGCGCAGGTTTGCCGGGATCGGTGGTGAATTGATCACTCATGAGTTTCGTGTCCCGAACAGACCGGATGGGCGGAAGATCAGGATTAGCACCATCAAGATATAGGGTAGGATATCGGCGATCTGCGGACTGGTGACCGTCCAAAGATCACGCAGTAAGCTGTCGTCCAGATTGGCGGGCGGGCTGATGCCGACTGCACCGAGAACGTCCGACATGGCAATGTTGTAGGATTTGGCGAATGTCGTGATCCATCCGATCAACAGCGATGCCACCAACGCACCCCAGAGCGATCCCAGACCGCCAATCACGATTGTCACGAAAACGATTGATCCCAAGACAAATGCCATGCCCGGAAACGTCCCCAGAACAGGGCCCGCGATAACACCGGCCACCCCGGCGAGCGCGGTTCCCACCCCGAAGACGCCCATGAAAATGAGCGGTACGTTATGGCCCAATGCCTCGACCGTGCGCGGATAGCTCAGGGCAGCCTGGATGATCATCCCAACGCGGGTTTTTGTCAGCACGTAGAGCAGCCCGATAAAGATCGCGACCGAAATGAAGATCATGAAGATCTTGTAGGCCGGAATGGAATTGCCCGCGATTGCGAAGGCGGTGAAGTTGAGAATATCGGGAATGTCGTATGGCATCTGGTTCTTGCCCCAGACGAATTGCACCAGCTCTTCGATCAGCAGTGCCAGTCCGAAGGTAAAGATCAGTTCGGGCACGTGTCCGTACTGATGCACGCGGCGCAGGCCGTACCGCTCAACCGCAGCACCCATCAATCCCACAATTACCGGCGCGATCAGGAGCCCCATCCAGAACCCCAGCGCGAGGCTGATCTGGAAGCCAAAATACGCGCCAAGCATGTAGAAGCTCGCATGCGCGAAATTCAGCACACCCATCATCGAAAAAATCAATGTCAGACCAGCGGACAGCATAAACAACAGCAGGCCCGTCACCAGCCCGTCGATCAGATTGACGAGAATAAGATCCATATCAGACCCTTCTTTGGCACGAAATTGGGCGGTCGGGCCCGGCGTCCGGCCCCGACCTTCAGCCGGTTCAGGGCCGTTTCATTTCGCAGGTGGTCGGGCTGTCCATCGCGGCCATTTCTACGGTGCTTTCGACAACGATGCCAAAGTCAGAGCTGTCATAGGCATAGGTGATGCCCTCGTCGGTGTGGGCATGGATATGCACGTTCTGGATCGCCTGATGGTCCTTCTCGCGCATGACGATCTTTCCGCCCCACATGCTGTCGTATTCCATGCCTTCAAGCGCGTAGGCGACCTGCACGACATCCTCGGCAGTGCCCGCCTCTTCGATCGCTTGCGCCAGCATACCGATCACATTCGAGATACGCGATTGGTCGACGTTGCCGTCAGGGTACTTCGCAAGAAACCCGTCGTAGAACGCTTTCGCAGCATCCGTCGCGGGCGGATTGATCTCGCCCTGCGCAACGAGGCGGATCACGCCCTTGCCGCTTTCACCAAACGCACCGGTGATACCCGAACCCGCAGCGTAGTAGGTGTAGATCGGGCCGGTAAAGCCGTTTTCAATCACCGATTTGCCAAGACCCAACATATCGGAGCCCCAATTGCCGGTGATAACCGCATCGGCACCGGACGACACGATTTTGCGCGCGTAAGGCGTGAAATCCTTGACCTTGCCGATGGGATGCAGCTCGTTACCGACAATCTCGATGTCGGGACGTTTTGACCCCAGATCACGCACCGCAGCAGCGGCGACCGCCTTGCCGAAGGAGTAGTCCTGCCCGATGACATAGACTTTCTTGATGTCTTCGTTCTTTGCCATCACATCGGTCAGCGCGTCCATCTTGATATCGGCGTTCGCGTCGAACCGGAAATGCCAGAAGTTGCATTTGTCATTGGTCAGCGCGGGATCGACGGCGGCATAGTTCAGGAACAATACACGGTCATCGGGATTGCGGCGATTGTGCTTGTTGATGGCCTCCGTCAGGGCATTGGCAACACCCGAAGAGTTACCCTGCGCGATGTAGCGGATGCCCTGATCAATCGCGACCTGAAGCTGGATGAGTGACTCTTTCGGGCTGATCTTGTTGTCAAAGGCAACGATCTCGAACATCTGGCCGTCCAGCACACCGCCGTTTTCATTGATCATGTGATCGGCTGCGAATTCAAACTGGTGCAACCCGTTTGTGCCGGTGCTGGCGAAGGGACCGGACAGCGGGTCGATAAAGGCGATTTTGATATTCTCGGCAAACGATGCACTTGCCGCGACCATGAGTGACAGCGCGGAAACGGCGCCGAGTTTGGTGAGTTTTTTCATTGTATTCCTCCCTGGTTCGGCCCGTCGCAAAGTTTGTCTTTCGTCTTGGACCGGACCTACAGCGTTGCACAGCCCTGATTTAAGTCAAGTGGTCAGGAAGCCTTGGCACCCCTATTACGGGAATGACGCAGCGGAAAGACGAGCGTTATGCTAAGAGCGCTCTTAGGCGCGGGGCGAGGCCGGCCTTCTCAAGCATCTGGTTTATAACTATTTTCTCGGCATCAACTGCATTGCGAGGTTGGTTTTTCCGCCTCACCCACGTATAAATAATACACGGATAGCGGGTCATGCTGCGGCGCGACACGCGCTTAATTGCTCAGACAGACCCCGAACCAATTCCACTGTGCAAAACAGTTGTCGTTCAACCCTGCAAGGCGAGCCGGTCGCCTGTCGCAATGAGCGGTGCGGCATATACCGTCTCAAGCTCTTTGGGTGTCATCCGATGTGCAGGTCCGCCGACGTTCAACCCATAGATCCTCCCGCCCTCCAACGTTCGGACAGGCACGGCAATCCCGTTCACATCGGACCGCCACGTCCCATAGCCAGAGCAGTATTTTCGATCCGCATATTCCGCCGCAGCGGCTGCATAGAGTTCGCGGCCTTCTGCTTCCATTTCTGGGCTCCTTTTTTCCGGCCAGTTCAAATACCCGTTCACGGCGATCCGGATCCATGCCAACGAGGATCGCCTTTCCGATCGCAGATTTGAACACCGGAAGCCGCGACCCCACCCGGATCACCAGCGAAACATCCTCATCCGAGGCTTCCGTCGCCAGATAGATGACATCGCTACGGTGCACTTCGCCCAAGGCAACAGTGGCATAGGGGTTCGGACCCACTGTGCGCAGCCGCCGCATTTCGGGCACTGCGCGGTCGTGGATATCGACCGACGCCAGCGCCGACAAACCAAGTTGCAGCACGCCCGCACTCAATCGATAGGTGGCTCGGTCTGCATCAGCCACCAGATAATCAAGCGCGCACAGCGTGTGTGTCAGGCGCGACACCGTTGGTTTGGGCAGCCCGGTCCGCTCGGCAAAATCGCTGTTTGTCAAAGCGATCTCGCCTTTTTTGAAACACCGCAAAACCTCAAGACCACGGGCAAGCGCGGTGACGAAATTGCGATCCTTCTCGTCCTGTGGGGCCGAACCATCCATCATCCCGCAGTCCGCAAGGCATCAAGACCGTGTTGCGCGAACACGGGAACGTATTGTCCCAGCTGGCGCGCCCGTTCCGGATTCGAGGCGTTGCCATCTATGGCACGCTTGAGAACACCCTGAATAATCGCAGCCATCCGGAAAAAGCAAAACGCCAGATAATATCCGAAATGGTCGATGCCCCCCAATCCGCGCCGCGCGCAGTAGGCGGCGATGAAGTCCTGATCACTCGGCAGACCGGACGCCGCGCGATCGATCCCCGCAAGCCCGCGGCCCTCGGGTCCCGCCGGCATCTGCCATTGCATGATCACTGCCGCAAGATCCGCGAAAGGATGCCCGATCGTCGACAGTTCCCAGTCCAGCACCGCGCGGCAATCGGTGCCCTCGGCATCAAAGATCATGTTGTCGATGCGGTAGTCGCCATGCACCAGAGTGCGCTGCCCATCGTCTGCGGGTCGCTCATCGACCAGCGCCTGCATCAGCGCGTCCATCGCCGGAATCGAGACCGTTTCGGACGCCCGATACTGCTTGGACCAACGACCGACCTGGCGTTCGAAATAGTTTCCCGGCGGCCCGTAATCGGCCAAACCGCGTGCGTCTATGTCAACCTCATGAAGCGCCGCAAGCACGCGGTTCATTTCGTCCATGACGGACGCACGCTCTTCATTCGTCAATTCCTTGAGCGTCGGCTCGTTGAAATTGCGACCCGGCACATGGTCCATGATGTAGAATGCGGATCCGATCACCGCATCGTCCTCACAGAGCAAATGCATCTTCGCTACGGGCACATCGGACCCTGCCAAAGCCTGCTGCACACGATACTCGCGATCTACTGCATGCGCGGATTTCAACAAGACACCCGGTGGCTTGCGGCGCAGCACGTACTCATGTCCCGGCGTCTTGAGCAGAAAGGTCGGATTGGATTGGCCGCCCTGAAATTTAGTCACATCCACCGGGCCGGAAAAACCATTAAGCTCGGAGGTCAGATAATCGACCACGGCTTGCACATCGAGGTTTTGCGTATCCGTACTCATGGAGCAAATTCCGATGCGATTTTACGACCGGCCGCGATGTATTCGGCTTCCATCCGGTCGACGATTGCACCTGCGGGACCAACGGACTTGATCGCGCCGATGCCCTGGCCCGAACCCCAAATCGTTTTCCACGCCTTTGGTTTTGAAGATCCTGAACCGAAGTTCATCGACGACGCGTCCGCCTGCGGCAAGTCATCGGGATCCATACCGGCGTTGCGAACCGAACCCTTGAGATAATTGCCCCAAACGCCCGTAAACAGGGATGAATACACAATATCCTCGGCGCCGGACTCCACGATCATGTCCTTGTACCCAGCATCGGCGTTTGCCTCTTCCGTGGCGATGAAAGGCGACCCGGTATAGCCAAGATCGGCGCCGAGCGCACGTGCCGCCAGAAGCGCTTCGCCCGTGGCGATCGCACCGGATAACGCGATTGGTCCGTCGTACCACTCCCGGATTTCGCGCACCAATGCGAAAGGCGATTGCTGGCCTGCGTGCCCGCCCGCCCCTGCGGCGACAGCCACCAGCCCGTCCGCACCTTTTTCGACAGCTTTACGGGCAAAGGTATCGTTAATGATGTCATGCAGGACAATACCACCACAGCTATGCGCCGCCTCGTTCACCTCGACCCGTGCCCCGAGCGAGGTGATCCAGATCGGAACTTCATGCCGAACACAAATTTCGAGATCGCGGTCAAGCCGCGCGTTTGATCGGTGCACGATCTGGTTTACCGCAAAAGGTGCCGCGGGCGTATCGGGGTTTGCCTGATTGTGGCGATCCAGTTCTTCGCGGATTTCTGTCAGCCACTGGTCCAGCAGGATAGGCGCCCCGTCCTCTTCGCGTGCATTGAGCGCGGGAAAGGACCCGACAATGCCCGCCTTGCATTGCGCGATGACCAGCTTTGGGACGGAAATGATAAACAATGGCGAGGCGATCATGGGAAGGCGCAGACCGCGCAAGGCGACTGGCAAATGGCTGTCATCACGCATGTCGGTTTCTCCTAGAGGGCTTGTTCGAAAATGTTCGGGCCGGACATCACGTTGATGCCGCCCGATACCGGCACGACCGCGCCAGTGATGTAGGCGCCGCCGCGCCCGCAGAGAAACAACATGCACCCCGCAATGTCTTCGTCGCGTCCCACACGGCCCAAGGGTACATCCGCACCGACCTTTTCGCGCATGTCGCTGTCATGTGTCGCAAACGCCGTCATACGGCTGACGAACGGGCCGGGGGCCAATGCGTTGACGGTGACCGATTTGCCCGCAAGCTCCTTTGCCAAAATTTTACTCAGATGCAGCACCGCCGCCTTGGATGCGGAATAGCTGTAGGCGCCATCGCCCATCTCGCGCTCCCCCATCACCGACCCGACGTTCACAACGCGGGCAGGATCATCGACACTGGCATCCCGCATCAACATCGGAAGCAGCTTTTGGGTAAGATCAAAAAGCCCCGCGACGTTCACATTCATTACCTTTTCCCACGCTTCATGCGGAAAATGTCCCAGTGGCGCGCCCCATGTCACCCCCGCATTGTTCATGAGAATATCGAGCTTATCGGTACGCTCTTGGACGGCGGCGACCAGTGCATCGACACCTTCCTTGCTGCCGACATCTCCCGCAAAGCCGATCGCCTTTCCGGGTGCGCCCAGATCATTTAAGGCCTGCGCGACGGCTTCGCAGGCATCGCCCTTGCGGCTGGCCAGCAGTACGGTCGCGCCCGCGCGAACAAGACCTTCGGCAGCCATGCGACCGATCCCCGTTGCACCGCCCGTGACCAGCGCCACTTTGCCGTTCAGACCAAACAATGTTTCGATGTCCATATTCAGAACCCTCTGAGTGCCGCAATCTTTTCGGCGTGATAACTGTAATCGCCCAACCATTCGGCACTCACACGCGCCCGCTTCATGTAGAAGCCCATATCGTAGGCATCGGTCATCCCGATTCCGCCGTGCATCTGGACCCCTTCCTGAACTGCGAGCACTGCGGTCGCGGTCGCCCGCGCCTTGGCCAGTGATACGGCAAGATCGGCGTCATCCGGATGCGCATCGAGCATGCGTCCTGCGTTCAAAATCGCACTGGCGGTCACTTCTGTTTCGCTCCACACATGCGCGGCCCTGTGTTGCAAAGCCTGGAACCGTCCGATTTCGATCCCGAATTGCTTGCGCTCCTTGAGATAGCCAACCGTCATATCCAGCACACCAACCGCGAGGCCCGTCGTCTCCGCCGCCAGCGCGGCCCGACCGGCCAACAAGGCGGGGCGCAAGACCGTCATCGCCTCATCGACATGGCCGATCACGTCCGCGCCATCGGCGACGACATCGTCAAAATCGATCGTTGCGGAATCGCGGGCATCAATCATCCGGTGACGATGCGCCGTGATCCCTGCCCGGTCAGCCGGTACGTCAAAGAGGGTCAGGCCGCCATCGGTTCGCGCCAGCACCAACAGCCGATCCGCAAAGCCGCCATCGACGACAAACCGTTTTTGTCCTTGCAGCCGGAAACCGTTGCCCTCCGTTTGCGCCGCAAGTTGCGTGTCCTCCGGAGCGTGCTTTGGGCCTTCGTCAATGGCCAGCGCGTAGGTCGTTGACCCGTCCGCGATGCGCGCCAATGCGTCTGTGCTGCGTGCGTTTGCCAACTGTCGCAAAGCGGTGGCGGCTATGATCGCGGTCGATATGAAGGGTGACGCCACAAGCGTCTTTCCCATCTCTCCTGCCAGCAGATTTGCGGCTGCGTGGCCCATATCGGATCCGCCCGATGTATCCGGCACCAGCACACCGGCCCAACCCATTTTTGCCATGTCCGACCAAAGCCCGCGGTCGAAATCGCCGTCCGTATCGCGCAATTTGCGCAACGCCGATACAGGTGCGGCATCATCAAGAAATCCGCGCGCCATATCGCGCAGCATGACTTCTTCATCGCTGTGTACCAATTTGACCATGACTTACCCCGGAAGCCCCAACACACGGCGGGAAACGATGGAAAGCATCACTTCGCTTGTGCCGCCTTCAATCGAATTGGCCTTGGTGCGCAACCAGTCCGCTGCGCGGTTCCCGCGCGGGTCTTCCCATGTCAGTGCCTCGGAGCCCGCGGCCTGCATCATCAATTCGTGCCGCCGCTTGTTCAGCTCTGTCCCTTGATACTTGAGCATCGCAGACGCATCGCCTGCACCTTGTCCCGCTTCGGCCTGATCCTTGTAGCGCTCAAGCGTCAGACCAACCGCAAGTGCGTCGATCTCGCAGCGCAGCGCGTCGGCGCGCAGCACCGTATCGTCCAGCCCACCCATCGTGTCCGAGATAATCGCGCCGATGGAACGGCCGTCTCCTGCCAGCCCACCTGCGCCACCGGATATCATTTCGCGTTCGTGTGTCAGCAGGTATTTCGCCACGTCCCAACCACGATTTTCCGTGCCGACAATCTGATCCTTCGAAACAGCGACATCCGTAAAGAAGGTTTCGCAAAACGGCGACGCGCCCGAGATCATCCGGATAGGTCGCGTTTCGAT
The DNA here is from genome assembly GCF_025141935.1 of Sulfitobacter sp. S190. Lineage (NCBI taxonomy): Bacteria > Pseudomonadati > Pseudomonadota > Alphaproteobacteria > Rhodobacterales > Roseobacteraceae > Sulfitobacter > Sulfitobacter sp. S190. The sequence continues at coordinate 132,422 of NZ_CP081121.1, forward strand.
CCCAGCGCTTTCCATATCGATCAGCAGGAACGAAATACCCTTATGCTTGGGGGCGTCACGGTCCGTGCGCACCAGCGCAAAAATCCAATCTGCCTTATCCGCGTACGAGGTCCAGATTTTCTGGCCGTTGACCACCCAATGGTCTCCCCCGTCCGCGCCGTGCGTCTGCACATTGGCAAGATCGGACCCCGCGCCGGGTTCGGAATATCCCTGGCACCAGCGGACTTCACCGCGTGCGATGGGTGGCAGATATTTCAGTTTCTGCTCATGCGTTCCGAAGTGCAGCAATGCAGGCCCAAGCATCCAGATGCCGAAACTCTGCAGCGGGACACGGGCATTGGCCCGCGCCATTTCTTCGACAAAGACCTTTTCCTCGCTTCGCGTGAGACCCGCACCGCCATATTCCTTTGGCCATGTCGGGACGGTGTACCCTTTGGACGCGCACCGTTCCAGCCAGACGCGCTGTGCGTCGCTGTCGAATTCCCATTGCTTGCCACCCCAGCAGATCGCAGTCTCTCCGGCGGCGCCATCACGCATTTCTTCGGGGCAGTTCAGCTCGATCCAGCCCCGCAAATCCGCCCGGAAGGCTTCCAGCCTTTCGTCATCCGACATCGTCCGCTCCCTCGATGATCCGATATTCCGCATAGCAGAATTGCATTTCATTATTGGATTGACAACCACCGCACGGCGCCGCCCTACTGGCTAAAATACCAACAGGAGATCAGACTGTGAAAGCGATGTTGAGTGTGACAACCGGCGGGCCGCAAACGCTCGAACTCACTGAAACAGAAACGCCCACGCCGCGAAAGAATGACGTGTTGATCAGGGTGCGCGCGGCAGGTCTCAACTTTCCTGACACGTTGATTATTCGCGATCTTTACCAGATCAAACCGCCCCGACCCTTCGCGCCGGGCGGAGAGGTCGCGGGCGATGTGATCGCTGTGGGCGAAAATGTATCGCATATCGCGGCAGGTGATCGCGTCTTGGCGCTCACCGGTTGGGGCGGGTTTGCGACACACGTTCTGGCTGAAAAGGAAAAGGTACTCAAAATCCCCGACGCAATGCCCTTCGACGAAGCGGCCTGTTTCATTTTCACCTACGGGACCTCGCATCACGCGCTCAAGGATCGGGCGCTGCTCAAGGCGGGTGAAACCGTTCTCATCCTCGGGGCCGCGGGCGGTGTGGGCGTTGCGGCAATCGAGCTTGCCAAAGCCGCTGGCGCAACCGTAATCGCAGCCGTCTCTTCAGACAAAAAGGCCGCGTTCTGCAAAGAATGCGGCGCGGATCACGCAATCGTCTATCCCCGCGACATGAACCGCGATGCACAAAAGGCATTTTCCGGACGCATCAAGGAAATCGCCGGAAAGGGCGGCGTTGACGTTGTCTATGACGCCGTCGGTGGCGATTATGCAGAACCGGCCATGCGGTCGCTTGCGTGGAAAGGCCGATATCTGGTTGTCGGCTTTCCTGCTGGAATCCCGAAAATTCCGCTGAACCTCACACTGTTGAAAGGCAGCCAGATTGTCGGGGTCTTCTGGGGTGCAGCCGTGGCACGAGAGCCGGAAAACCACGCCGAAAATATGGCCGAGCTGTTTGATTTGTATCGCGAAGGCCATGTGAAACCCAAGATTTCGGCCCGCTTCAAACTGGATCAGGCAGCAGAAGCCCTCGAGCTGATGCAGGATCGTCAAGTGTTGGGTAAGGTCGTTCTGATCGTCGATTAGGGCAGATGGGTACACGCGTTGAAACCACGCACGATCATGCGGCTCCCGTGTACCACGATACGGCTGATGGAGCCGTTGTTTGCGCCGTTGAACGCAAAGCCCGCCGCGCCTGTGGCAACAGACATCGCCGCCCCGACGACGCCCCCGTGTACCACAACTGCGACCAGTTCATCGGGATGCGCCGCTGCGATACGCTGAAGTCCCGCGCGCACACGGCCTTGCAATTGGGCGGTGGTTTCCGCACCGGGGATGGCACCCCATTCGTGGGTTTCGCGGGCCATGACGAATGCCGGATCGTTGGCGGCCGCCCGGAACCGGTATTCGCCCCCGTCCCAATCCCCCAAGAAAACCTCGCGCAGGTCGGGCTCTACACGCGGCGTCAGCCCAAGCGCCAACGCAAGCGGCGCTGCCGTTTGGTGCGTGCGCTGCATCGTTGTGACGTAAATCGCGCTGATCGGCTGTGCGGCTAAATGCGCGGCAACGGCCTCGGCCTGCGCATGGCCTTCAGCACGCAACGGCGGATCACCCTGTCCTGCGATCATCGGAAAGTCTTGGCCGCGCTGCGCCGCCATGGTTTCACCGTGCCGGATCAACAAAAGATCTGCCGCACCGGCGGGTGGCTTGAACCGATGTTGGCGTGCTTCCTTAGACATGCTGATATGCTCCTTGATCACTACGCAGTTAGGCACACAGACTGTCCGAATACCACCGAAAGGAAACCCGATGTCCGCAATGAGCGACGCCCTCGCAGCAGCACAAGACGCCATCGGCACCGAAATCGGGCTGTCCGACTGGATTACCGTGGATCAGACGATGATTGATGCGTTCGCGGCCACCACGCGCGATGATCAATGGATCCATATCGATGAAGAACGGGCATCCAAAACGGAATTCGGCGGCACGATCGCACATGGCTTCCTGACGCTGTCGCTTGCCAGCCGCTTTGCGTACGATGCTTTGGGCACCTTGCCGGGGCAGGTCATGGGCGTGAACTATGGCATGAACAAATTGCGGTTCGTGACCCCTGTGAAAGCCGGAGCGCGGATGCGCGGCCGGTTCGTGTTGCAAGGCGCGTCCGCGCGCGGGCCCAATCAAATGTTGCGCGAAACGCATCTCACGATCGAGATTGCAGAATGTGAGACGCCCGCGCTTGTTGCCGAATGGCTGGGCCTCGTCATCTTCGCGGATTAAAATCCCTGCATCAGCATATCGATTGCGGCAGTCACCTCATCGGCCTGTGGCGCAAGGGTATCGACAGGCGGTCCAAGTGCGGCCACTGGAACCGCTGCCATGAACTGGGTCACCATGACATGCGGCGTGGCAGCCAGTTCGAATACGGGGTTCAATCGACGCGCGGGCAAAGGTGCCAAGTGCTGTGGCAATACCGGCACGATCATACGGGTGTTCAATTCATCAAGCAGGTCACTTTGTACATCCAACAAAAATCCACCGTGGACGTGGGCATAAAGATCAAACCTTGCCATCAGAATTGACGGAACCGGTCCAGTGGCAAGCCGTGCGTGTCGACAAAAGCGTTGGAACTGCGAAGTGCCTCCGCGTTCTCGGCCTTCCATGCTTCGGTACGGGCGGCAGCCACTGCTTGCCGGACGCCGGCTTCTGCCGCGCGGGACAAATTGATCTTAAGCGCGCGCGCTTCGAGCAAGAGATCGGTATCAAGCGAGAGATTTGTGGGCTTGCGGCTAAGTGCATTCATCATCCGTCCTCCTTGCGTACACACTACGCGAGCAGAATATACGCGTCAATCATGCGCACGTTTGTGCTCACTTGCCCTGCGAGGCAAACCGCGCCATCCTTTTACACAGGGGGATCATACCATATGATGACGTCGGTTCGCTTGAGGCTGCTGGTGATTGCGCTGTTGCCGCTCATCGTGCTTATGCCGCTGTTGCTGCTATTGGGTCTCTCGCGCTGGACAACCGATTACGACAACGTGCTGACAGCCAATGTCGAAAGCGACCTGCGCATCGCCGAGCAGTATCTCGGAACGATAATGCTCAGCACACGTGAAGATTTGGGCGGAGTGGCACAGTCGGTACGTTTCGCAGATGCCATCGCGGGCGGGGGCCGCGCGCTGGATGGGTTTCTCGCGACCGAGCAGAAAGCGCTCGGCCTCGATTTTCTCTACTATCTGCCGCGCCCCGAAACAGCGCCTAAATGGCCCGTCATCCGCACCGCACTGAACGGTCTTGCTGACAGCCGAATCGATATTTTCGACGCGGATGATCTGCGCCCTCTTAGTCTCGCCGATGCCGCGACTGTGGAGCTGATCGAGACCGAAGCCGCGGTGCCGACCGACCGCTCCGTGGAAGACCGCGGTATGATCGTGCATGCCGCCGCCCCTGTTGGGCCAAATGCTGCTCAGGGTGTTCTGGTGGGTGGCATCCTGCTCAATCATAATCTCCAGTTCATCGACCGCGTTAACGCGCTGGTCTATCTCAACGCCGTAACCGGAGGCGAACGGCAAGGCACCGCCACCCTCTTTCTCGAGGACGTGCGCGTCTCGACGAATGTGCGGCTCTTCGAGGACGTGCGCGCCTTGGGCACCCGCGTGTCCGCCGAAGTGCGCCGCGCCGTGCTGGGCGAAGGGCGCACATGGCTGGCCCGCGCCTTTGTTGTGAACGACTGGTACGTTTCGGGGTACCTGCCGATCAACGATAGCTTCGGCGTGCGTGTGGGCATGCTGTATGTCGGGTTCCTGGAGGCCCCGTTCGCGGCGGCGAAACGTGATGCATTCATCTGGATGTTGGGCGCATTCCTCGTTGTTCTGGCGATTTCGGCGCCAGTCTTCCTGTGGCTGGCCCGCGGAATTTTTGCGCCGCTTGAACGGATGATACAAACCATGACGCGGGTGGAACGCGGCGATCTGGCGGCACGCAATGGCAACATCGGCGGTCAGGGAGAAATCGGGCAGGTCGCCGCACATCTCGATCGGTTGCTTGGCGAAATACAACTGCGGGATCGTGATCTGAACGCCCGCGTCGAAGCCCGCACCACACAGCTGCGCGAGGCAAATGCCAAACTCGAAGCAACGACGCAACAGCTGGTCATGTCCGAAAAGCTGGCGGCGATCGGCGAAATTACGGCGGGCGTGGCACACGAGATCAACAATCCTGTCGCCGTGATACAGGGCAACGTCGATGTCATCCGCGACGCCCTTGGATCTGCGGCCGCACCGGTGGAAACGGAACTGTCGCTCATTGATCGGCAGATCAGCAGGATCTCCGCGATTGTCGGCAAACTGTTAAAATTCGCGCGGCCCGCAGACTTCGGCGATGGGGCCGAAATCGAATTGCGTCCCGTGATCGAGGAATGCCTGCTGCTGGTCGATCACGTCCTGCGCAGCCAACAGATTGCAGTGCAGACCCATTTTGAGCCAGCCCCATCCGTGCGCATCGATCTGGGTGAATTCCAGCAGGTTATCGTAAACCTGATTGTGAACGCAGCGCAGGCCATGCAAACGTCCGGAAGCCTGATCATCCGCTTGCGCGCGCAGGACCGCGATGGCGTTGCCGGCGTTTGTCTCACGCTCGATGATACGGGGCCAGGTATCCCAAAGGACAAGATCGGCAGCGTATTTGACCCCTTTTTCACAACCAAACCGGGTGAAGGTACGGGGCTCGGGCTGTCGATTTCGCAAACCATCGTGCGGTCGGCGGGCGGATGGATCACAGCACACAATCGCGAAGACGGGGGCGCACGGTTCGAAGTTTGGTTGCCTGCTGCTGCGTCGTAAACGCGCTTACATGCCCCAATCGGCGCATTTACGGTCGATCGTCTTTCGGGAAACACCCAACCGCCGCGCCGCTTCGGCACGGTTGCCGCCACATTGGTCCAGCACATGCACAATATGGCGTTGCGTGACCAGATCGAGTGTCTCGATCGCCCGATCTCCGACAACGTCACCTGCGCCAGCGAATTCCGGGGGGAAGGCCCCCATGATGACGGACCTTTCAATGGTGTTGCGCAGCTCTCTCACGTTACCGGGCCAATCATGCCTGCGCAGTTTGAGTAAAGTCTCCTCGTCCAGCGGCAGAGGCGGGAGGCTGAGGTCTTGGGCAAACATCTGCATGAAATGCGCTGCCAACTCGACAAGATCATCCGCCCGGTCGGCCAGCGGGGGCATGGGTACCAAAACGACATTCATCCGGTGATACAGGTCCGCCCGGAATTCACCTTGGGCGACGCGCGCATCGAGCTTCTGGTTGGTCGCGAAGAAGAACCGGAGATCCAGCGGTATCTCACGTTCGCAGCCAAGCGGGCGTATGCGCCCATCCTCCAACACACGCAGCAACGCCGCCTGAACGTTGTCGGGCAGCTGCGCCACCTCGTCGAGAAACAGGGTGCCGCCCTCCGCCAGTTCCAGCAGCCCGGGCGTGCGGGCCGCCCCGTCCGACTGCACACCGAAAAGCTGGGCAACAAACTGGTCTGGCGCGAGCGTGGCACAGTTCACGGCAACAAAAGGGCGGTCGGCCCGGTCGGACAGCGCATGCAGCGCACGTGCCGCGACCTCCTTTCCGGTTCCGCTGGCGCCCGTGAACAGGGCGGGCGTTTGCAGCGGCGCAAGCTTGGCAAGTGTATCGCGGACCTTCGCCATCACCGGCGACGTGCCGATCATTTTATGTTGCGTGCCTTCGCCCGACAGCGCGTGGCGCAGCAGGCGATTGTCACGTTGCAGATTGCTGCGATCCAGTGTTCGGGCCACGGCGTTTAGAATCTGGTTCGCACGAAACGGCTTGAGTACAAAATCGCTCACCCCTGCCCGCAGTGCAGCGATTGCTGTTTCCAGATCCGCGTATGCCGTGATCAGGATCGTATCGGCGTAAAGCCCCAGTCGACGCTGATCGGCGATCCAGTCCAACCCGGTCTTTTGCGGCATGATGTTGTCGAGAATGATCAGGTCAAAGTGGCCGGTATCCAGATGCGCCGATGCCTCTTCGGCTGACGCAGCCTGTGCCAGTCGCCTAACCCGCGGCTCGAGAATGCGCGAAAGGAAATGGCGCATGCCCGGTTCGTCGTCGATCACAAGGATCGCCGCGCGGGCAAGGATGGGCCCGTATGCCTCGCTGTCTTCGAGCGGCAAGGTGTTAATCCACCCGAACGCTATCGCTCGAATAGGTGTCCTGCGCCGAGAACCCGATTTCGTTCAGCACAAAGTACGCCCCCACCCCGATAACTGTCATGACGGCAAAACCAGCGAACATGGCTTTCATGGTGTTACTCTCCTGTCGTGGCCTGTTTGAGAAACGCGATCATGTCGGCCCGGTCACGTGGCGCCGCAATCACCTGCATCGGCATCTTCGATCCCGGGATATAGTGGTCAGGCCCTTCGTCGAACAGGGCATCGATTGTGTTTTCGTTCCAGATGATGTCGGACACATCCAGCGTGTCCGAGTATTGATAGCCAGCGACCGTTCCCGCGCGGCGCCCGAATACGCCGTGCAGTGTGGGGCCCGCGCGCCGCGACGGCCTTGCGTCAAGGCTATGGCAAATCGAACATTTTCGCATGAACTGGCGTTCTCCGTTCGGCATGGTTGCCGCGTCGCGCAAAAAACTGCGGTTGCCACTGATCTGATCACCTACCTCGCCAAGCAGGTCGACAGGCCAACCATAGACAACGTCGTCCAGACCTCCGGCATAGATCGTACCCCCTTCGGGCGAGAACGCGAGCGCCCAGACCGGCCCCTGTCGCGTGGCCCTGAAATCACGTGCGATCCGCATCTTGTCGGTGTCGATCACCATGATATACCCCTCGCCGTCCCCGACAGCGAGCAGTCCCTCATCGCCGGCAACCGCGAGGGAAAGTATCGGACGGCGATCAAGTGTGAAATCCGCAATCTGCGCGCCAGTTTCAGCATTGATGATCCGTGTCCCGCCGTCGACCGCACCGTAAGCCAGCCACCCATCGCTCAGCACGATGCGGTTGATACCGAATCCGTGTTTGACCACCGGACGCGGGCGGCGATCGTCGGCACTGTATCGGAGCAAATCACCCGCGGCAGTTCCGACAAAAAGCGCGCCATTGCGGTCAAACGCGACAGCGTTCACGGCCGCACCCGCAGTGGGCAGCGGCACAGGATCGCGCCCATCCTCAAGCGGCCACAGCGTGACACTGCCATCCCAGGAACCTGCCGCCACATAGCGCCCATCCGGTGAGACATCGAGGCTGGCGATTTTGCCTGCATGGCGACCAAGTTCGCGGGGGCTTCCGTTTTCCCAAACCAGAACGGCGAAGTCATCGGCACCGGAGATAATCCCTCCTTCGGGTCCGAGCGTAACCGCTGTCACGGCAGCCGCGTGTCCGTCATGCCATGTTGGGACGCCGTCACGCCAATGCCCCACAGCATTGTCGAAGCTGCCGCTGACGACGGTCCCGTCCGCACCGACGGCAAGCGCCATGATCGGTCCACCGTGTCCTTTCAGCGTGACGAACTCCTGCGCGTGCGCCGCAGAAGAAAGCACCATCAGCATCAAGGCGGCCAGCGCGCGCATTCACTCTGCCGGTGTTGCGCCCTTGGGCGACACGGCATCTTTTTCGCGCATCTCTTCGAGCCAGATCGAGTGGTGCTGCTCGGCCCAGGCTTCGTCAACTTCGCCGGACCCCATCGCATCATAGGCGCCTTCCATGCCGAGCGTGCCGATATAGATATGACCGAAAATGATCGCCATCATTACAAACGCGACAATCGCGTGCCACAGCTGGGCATATTGCATTTCTTCCTGCGGCGACATCTGCGTTGGCAGCGGATCAAGGCCTACAAGCCCTGTGGCGCCGATGTCGTTGAAGATACCGAAGGTTTTGGCAAAAAGCGGAAGCTCGTAGGGGAACAGGAGCGACAAACCCGAAAGCGACACAGAAAAGCCCAGCACGATAACGGACCAGAAAATGATCTTTTGACCGAAGTTGAATTTCTTGGCCGGGGGGTGTTTCGATCCGACGATACCGCCCGCCTGTTTGATCCAGGTGATATCGGTGCGATCGGGGATATTGTGCCAGACCCACATGAAAAAGACGACCACCAGCGCAAGCATAAACGCCCAAGATACATTGTTGTGGATAAACTTCGATACGGTGAGCAGCCACGCGTTGAGCTCGAGCCCGAACGTCGGCGCGATAAACTTGCGACCGATGAGCGTGAAGATTCCCGTCAGCCCGAGCAGGATGAATGATCCGGCCAAGGTCCAATGCGCCATGCGCTCAACGAACTTGAAGCGCTCTACCGTGCGGCCATTCTTGCCGCCTTCGATACGGATACGTCCGCGCAACAGGAAGAAGACCGCAAGCAGGATGAGCGTTACGGCAAGCAGGCCCATGCCGTATTTCAACAACGGTCCTTCACGGAACTGCAGCCACCACATGCCACCGTCCTGCATCAGCACCCGCCCGCGCGTGTCCATGGTCGAAACGGTGACATCCGCTGTCCCGAAACGCAACGCACGCCACAGGTCAGGATCGGAAGCGCCACCCAAAGTGCCCAACTGGTTTGCGATGCCTGCCGCGCTGTCCGGATCACCGGTGTTGGCGCGTCGCGCGGCATTATCGACGTCTTGTCCGTTTTGCCGGGCCATGATGTCTTCGAGCGTCGGCGCACCCCCGGTCGCGCTTCGATCGACAGGTTCGTTTTCTTGTGCGGCCAGCGGCATAGCCAGCGACATCATCAGAAAAATGGCGGTCAAAAGACGGTGCATCATGTGATCCCCGATACCTGTTGTGCTGAATAAAGGAAGCATCGAGGGCCGCTTTCACCGCCCCCAATGTAAATTCTGATCCGCGCCCGTTCTGACAGGCGCGGATGTCTCAGGCGGGTTCAGCCGCCTTTTTGGTCGTAGGCTGTGCCCCAACCCCAGGCGCCCGATCCGAAACCGCGCGCCACGACGCGCTCGCGGTAGATCGCCGACACCACATCACCGTCACCGGCCAGCAGCGCCTTGGTCGAACACATCTCGGCACAGATCGGCAATTTGCCTTCCGCGATCCGGTTGCGCCCGTACTTGGCGAATTCGGCGGTGGAGTTGTTTTCTTCGGGGCCACCGGCACAGAAGGTACATTTGTCCATCTTGCCACGGCTGCCGAAGTTGCCCGCCTGCGGATACTGCGGTGCCCCAAAGGGACACGCGTAGAAACAGTAACCGCAACCGATGCACAGGTCCTTGGAGTGCAGGACAACGCCTTCTTCGTTCTGATAGAAACAGTCTACCGGACAGACGGCCATGCATGGCGCGTCAGAGCAGTGCATGCAGGCGACCGAGATTGATCTTTCACCCGGTTCGCCGTCCTGAATGGTCACAACCCGTCGTCGGTTGATACCCCAGGGCACTTCGTGCTCGTTCTTACATGCGGTGACACACGCGTTGCATTCGATGCAGCGCTCGGCGTCACACAGGAACTTAGCTCTAGCCATTTTCCATTCCTCCTTATGCTGCCGAGATCTTGCAGAGAGTGGCCTTGGTCTCCTGCATCTGGGTCACTGAATCGTAGCCATAGGTCTGGGCGGTGTTCGTACTTTCACCCAGAACATAAGGGTCCGCCCCATCGGGGTATTTGGACCTTTGGTCTTCGCCCTGGAAATGACCGCCGAAGTGGAACGGCATGAAGGCCACGCCCTCTCCGACACGGTTTGTCACCATGGCCATCACCTTTACCTTGCCGCCTTCCGGGCCTTCGACCCAGACATCGTTCCCGTCCCGAACACCGAGGTTGTTGGCATCGCGCGGGTTGATTTCCACGAACATGTCCTGCTGCAGCTCGGCCAGCCAGGGGTTCGACCGGGTCTCGTCCCCGCCGCCCTCGTATTCGACCAGACGGCCGGATGTGAGGATGATCGGATAGTCCTGGCTGAAATCCTGCTTCTGGATCGAAGCATACATCGTGGGCAAGCGGTAGAACTTGCGGTCCTCGTAGGTCGGATAATCCGCCACCAGATCGCGCCGGTTGGTATAGAGCGGCTCGCGGTGGACAGGAACCGGATCGGGGAAGGTCCAGACGACGGCACGGGCCTTGGCGTTGCCGAAGGGCGCACAGCCGTGCTTGATCGCGACCCGCTGGATGCCGCCAGACAGATCGGTCTTCCAGTTCACGTTGGACACCCGGTCGTCATAATCCGACGGGAAGGGTGACATGCTGGATTCGCCCAGCTCCTTGAACCCCTCGAGCGACGCACCCCGGGCAATCCCGCGGCGTTCCTCTTCGGTCAGATCACCGTCCCACCCCAGGTCCTTGAGCATCTGGAAAGTAAATTCGGGATACCCATCCTGAATTTCCGATCCTACCGAATAGACGCCCTCAGCCAGCAGGTTGTCGCCCTCGCGTTCCACACCGAAACGGGCGCGGAAGGTCAGACCGCCCTCTGCGACAGGCTTGCTCATGTCGTAGAGGTTGGGGGTGCCGGGGTGTTTCATCTCGGGCGTGCCCCAGCACGGCCATGGCATACCATAATAATCGCCGTCCGCCGGACCACCGATCGCCTGAAGCGTGGTGCGGTCAAACGTATGCTGGTTGGCCATGTGCAGCTTGATCCGCTCAGGGTTTTGGCCGGTATAGCCAACGGTCCACATCCCTGCATTGAACTCGCGGGTGACGCTTTCGATGTTGGGCGTGTTTTCGTCTTCCATCTCGATGTTGCGGAAGAAACGGTCGGCCCAGCCGAATTTATTCGCGAACAAACCGATGATTTCGTGGTCCGGTTTGCTTTCGAACAAAGGCTCGATGATCTGGTCGCGCCACTGCAAGGACCGGTTTGATGCGGTCACCGAACCGCGCGTCTCGAACTGGGTCGAGGCCGGCAGCAGGTAAACACCATCGGTGCGATCATGCAGGACCGCCGAAACGGTCGGGAACGGGTCGACCACGACAAGCATGTCGAGCTTTTCCATCGCTGTTTTCATTTCGGTCATGCGGGTCTGCGAGTTGGGCGCGTGGCCCCACAGAACCATGGCACGCACACGGTCGGCCTGATCAGTGTTTTCAGGATCTTCCAGAACACCGTCGATCCAGCGCGACACCGGAATACCGGTGAGATTCTGAAGCGACTTTTCCTTGCCGTCCGCACCTGTGGTCTTGGCAAACTGCGCGTTCAGCCATTCGCCGTCTTCGCCCCAGACGCGGCCCCAGTGGCCCCATGCGCCTGCCGACAGACCGTAGTAGCCCGGCAGCGTGTGGCTCAGAACGCCAAGGTCGGTTGCACCCTGCACGTTGTCGTGGCCACGGAAGATGTTGGTGCCACCGCCGCTGGTGCCCATGTTGCCAAGCGCCAGCTGCAGCACGCAATAGGCGCGCGTGTTATTGTTGCCGTTGGTGTGCTGGGTCCCGCCCATGCACCAGATCACGGTGCCGGGGCGGTTATTGGCCATCGTACGGGCCACCCGCTTGAGCTGTTCGCCCGGTGCACCAGTAACGCGCTCGACTTCTTCGGGCGTCCACTTGGCCACTTCTTCCTTGATCTGGTCCATGCCCCAGACACGGGTGCGGATGAATTCCTTGTCTTCCCATCCGTTGTCGAAGATGTGCCACAAGATACCCCAGACCAGCGCCACGTCCGAACCGGGACGGAAACGCACATATTCATCAGCGTGCGCGGCCGTACGGGTAAAGCGCGGATCGCAAACGATGACGGGCGCGTTGTTCTGTTCCTTGGCCTTCAGCAGGTGCAACAGCGAAACGGGATGCGCTTCGGCCGGGTTGCCGCCGATGATAAAGATCGCCTTTGAATTGTGGATGTCGTTGTAGCTGTTGGTCATGGCGCCATAGCCCCATGTGTTCGCAACACCCGCAACAGTGGTGGAGTGACAGATCCGCGCCTGGTGGTCCACGTTGTTCGTGCCCCAATAGGCGGCAAACTTGCGGAACAGGTAGGCCTGTTCATTGTTGTGCTTGGCCGAGCCCAGCCAGTAGACGCTGTCCGGTCCGCTTTCTTCGCGGATGTTCATCATGCCGTCGCCGATCTCGTTGATCGCCTGTTCCCAGCTGATGCGGACCCATTCGCCGTTCTCTTTTTTCATCGGGTACTTCAGGCGGCGCTCGCCGTGGGCGTGCTCGCGTACCGATGCGCCCTTGGCGCAATGGGCGCCGAGGTTGAACGGGCTGTCCCAGCCGGGTTCCTGACCCGTCCAGACCCCGTTTTGCACTTCGGCAATGACTGTACAGCCAACCGAACAGTGGGTGCATACCGATTTAACCGTATCTACTTTGCCAGTGGCAGTGGCGGCGGATGCTTGCTGCACCGTGCCTCCTGTGGCGGCAACGGCCGCAAGACCCCCAATGGCCAGACCTGATCCGCGCAGGAACGCGCGCCGGTCTACGGATGCGTTTGCCGCGTCCGACAGGATACTTGTCCGCTGGGAGCGTCGCGCAACCCCGTTGGTCTTTTTCCTCAACATAATGTTGTTCCTCCCTCGCTTGCGGGGCCTTTTCGGACCGTCGCTTGCTTGGCTACGATGATGGCTTGCAGCAGTCGGGCGTCACGCAACCAGTCGCTGTTTGCCGGTTTTCGGCGACCGGCGGCTGCCGGACGT